>JAHKLW010000061.1 GCA_020854815.1 Methanofastidiosum sp.
ATGTTAAAGTTTATCCTTTATAGCGCTGTCAAAAATTCTTGCTAAGAAGGCAAGAATTATGAGAAAAATTTGAAGTGTAGGAAAAAATATGGCGAAAAAAATACCCCCATTTCCACTGAACCACAATTATTCAACCATGCAATCTTTATTAACCATCTTATAACTCCGGGACCTGGACCTATTGGCATTGCTCCATTAGTTCCTATGACCTTAAGCTTCATCACTCTTTTACCAATTGTTGCTCCCTTCATACCATCTAAGTATACATAATATGCAAGAGATATCAATAAAGTTAAAATTGTTCCTGTGCCGCTAGATTAAAGCCGGTCTCATAGCCCATACCAGAGCCATATCCATAATTAGTTCCAAATGGTATGCTTATTATCCATCCAATGACTCCAAAGATTATAGTATCAACAATCCATGCGATCAATCTTGGCAAGAATCCTACATGTTCATGAGAAAGCCAATTTCCCGGTGCGTAGGTAGTTTGTGTGTTCTGAGTAGCAGGTGTAGCTTCTAGAACTGCTCCACAGTTTTCACAAAACTTTGCGCCCATTGGATTATCTTTTCCACATTTTCCACAAAAAACCATTTTATCACCATATTTATTACTATCTCTCCTTTTAAAAGATTTTCTAAGAGTTTTGAATATTTTTCAAGAAAATTAAAATAAATAGTTTAATTTAATTTTTATTTTTAGGTTTCTCATTTGCAAACCAAACTACTCTTTGTGGGAATGGAATTTGAATACCTTCTTTTTCAAGGCTTGTCTTTATCTTCCATAGAAGTTCTTTTTTTGTTGCATACCACTGCGTCACAGGTGCCCATGCTTTAACTACTATATCCACAGAACTCTCCCCCAAGGTATCAACATAAACATCGGGTTTAGGATTTTTTAAAACGAAAGGATGGTATTCAATCAAATCTGATATTATTTTAGTGGCCTTATCAGCGTCATCACTATACCGTATCCCTATAGTATATTCAATTCTTCTTGCGATATTGGCACTTACATTAATTATGTTAGTCGTGAATACCTTCTCATTTGGAATTCTTATGTACAAACCGTCATAGTTTCTCAATATAGTTGACATTAATCCAACGTCTTCGACAAAACCTTTTACGTTATCTATTTCGACCTGACTTCCTATTTTGATTGGTCTTTCAGCCATTATAAATAATCCTGAAATGAAATTTGCAACTATGCTCTGACTCGCAAAACCTAAAACGATACCTGTGACTCCCCCTGCCACCAAAAGTCCTGATGTGTCAATATTCAAAATTGGCAATACTAGAACTATTGCTAATACTATTATTCCATAATAGCTCCCTTTAAGTATAAGTCCCAGAATGTCTTTGTCAAACCTGTCTTTAAGGCGCTTTCTCAATCCCACAGAGACGGCCTTTGCAATTAGTATGGACAAAATAACCACAACAATAGCTAAAACATAAGGGAAGATTTTGTCAGTTTCAATATTTCCAATTGCCTTTGACAGTAAAGAAATTATCTCTCCAAGGTTCAAAATCCTTCCTCCATTAAGTATTTTTTGTTTGGTACTGGTATCTTTGTCCAAGTAAAAACTTCAAGAGATTTCTTCATACCTTTTTTTATCCCCGAGTCAATGAACTCAGTTTCAGCAGTTTTTTCAGTTAATATCTTCATATTAACTCGCGTAGATACGAGTTTTTCATTAAAGTAAATTTTCATAGCATGTGCATCAAAAATACCCATTCTAACTTCTACCCAGTTATCAGTTGTATTGAGGATCTTTAACCTCATGATCCCCTCAATAAAGGGATCTATATCATTTGGGATTGAAGTATAGACGGGGCTTTTGTAATACTTGCATATAACACCATTTCTTGGATCCCCATACAAAGTATATTTTTGCTTTGATAAACTAAAAACATCAAGCAGATCATAATTTTTACGGCCTGAAATAAAGACTCCTATATCTACTGGGAAAATAAGGTAGATATTATTAGTACCTTTCGGTTCTATGAAAACTGAATTCGCAAACTCTATTAAAAGATGGGGAGTTACTTCTTTTGGAGTTTTAAGGGGCTCTACAGGATTTATTATTATGCCACAATCTTTAGTTAATAATAATTTGTCTATAGATTCGTTAAAACAGGTTCTTTTGTAGCGAAGAGTGCTGCCCTCTTTTTCTATCGATAGGTGCACATTTTCTGTTAATATCCTAAGGGGATTTAAAGGTGATTTGTAATATCCATACATGGCTATTAGATATCCTATCTTTACCTTTATGAGTTTTACCCTCATAAAACTAATCTTTTATTTCCCTAAGATTTCCCAACGTTGAGGGGATTAACTCAGGCAATGCAGGATGTATATGGATGCCTTTGAAGATTGCCCTCATATCCATATTGTTAGCCATGGTATTTATTACTTCTTGGATTAATATTGAGGCATATGGGCCAATTATATGAAATCCTAAGATCTTATTTGTTTCTTGATCAACAATAGCCTTTGCAAAGGACTCATCTTCAAGCATAGCAATTCCTTTTGCAACACTATTATACTTTGCATATCCCACCAGTATTTTGTGATTCTTCTTTGCCTCACTTTCTTTCATTCCAACAGAAGCTATCTCAGGGTATGAAAAAACTGCGTGAGGTATGGCATTATAGTCCATTGGTATTTTCTTTTCATGGAGGCTGTTATGCCAGGCATATACCGCTTCCTTGTTTGCAGAATGCCTGAACATGTATTTACCTATAACATCTCCAAAGGCCCAAATGTTTTCCTTAGAAGTTTGTAAATACTCATCTACTTTTATATATCCTCTGGAATCTGTTTCAACGCCTGTATTTTCAACTTTTAATATATCTGAATTTGGAACCCTGCCCCCTGCAACTAAAATCTTTTCCGCTTTAACTTCAATAGTTTTTCCTGTTCTCCTGTCTTTTCCAACAACTTTAACTAAACTACCATCCTTTAGAACTTCAATAACTTCAGTGTTCGTGTATATCTTCATCCTCTTTGACATCTCTTTTAGCAAAAGCTCGGAAACTTCAGGCTCCTCATTTGCTACAAGCCTCATATTTCTTTGAATTATTGTTACCTCACTTCCCACCCCAGCTAGGAAATGGCCAAACTCACATGCAATGTAACCTCCACCTAAAATAACTACACTCTTTGGAAGATCATTTAATTCAAGAATGTTTTCATTTGTCAAGTAATCTATTTTGTCAAGATCCTTAATCTTCGGTATAGAGGGTCTTGCGCCGGCTGCAATGAATACCTTTTTCCCAATGATCCTTTCTCCATTTACTTCTACTGTGTAGTCATCTACAAAATATCCTGTACCATCATAGAAATCAAGATTTTTCGCATGATTTATTCCCTCTCTCATCTGATCTCTGTCTTCTGCAATAGTTTCCCTCATTCTTTCCATTATTTCTCTAAAACGAATTTTAGTTATACTGGCTTCCACACCAAGTTTTTTTGAGTTTTCTATCTCTGCTATCCTATCTGCAGGGAAAATAAGTAATTTTGAAGGTATGCACCCTAAATTTAAACATGTCCCACCAAGAGGGCCCTTATCTACAACTGCCACCTTAAATCCATTTTCAAGAGCGTCACTTGCCACCCCCATCCCGGCACCTGAGCCTATAACTAAAACATCGTATTTTTTCATATACTCGCCTCAATTGATTTTACAACATATCAAAAAATTAGTCTATATTTTATTACTAGATTTATAGGTATAATAAAGTTTCGTTGAATAGGATTATTTTAGAATTTTTGCATAATTAAGAAATCTTTATTAAATCTTAATTTTAATGTAATACCAATGGAAAATAAATTTTCTTTAAATTATGCTAAAAAATGGATTGCAGGAGAAGAACTTAGAGATGCTTTTTCCGTTATATCGAGAGAAAATGAAAATGGTATATTTGGAATGATTAACTATTTGGATGAACATCTAAAATCATATGAATTTATAGAAAATAATTACTTTGAATACCAAAAAATAATAACAAAAATCAATAATAGTGGACAAGACATAAACATATCTATAAAACCAAGTCAATTAGGATTGGAAGTATCAAAAGAACTTTTTTTAGAAAATATGTTAAATTTAAGAAAAAAGGCTGATAGCACAATGATATGGATTGATATGGAGAAAAGTTCAATGATTGAAGATACAATTTGGGTTTATGGGCACTTGGATACTAAAAATACAGGCATAGCATTACAAGCCAATGTGGATAGATCTCTTAAAGATATTGAAGATTTGTTATCAATTGGAAGTAAGATAAGAATTGTCAAAGGAAGTTACGCAGGCAAAGATATTATATCAAACAAGATCATTATTTCAGAAAATTACAGAAAAATGATGCATTATCTCCTTGAGAATTCTTCTTTCTTTGCATTGGCAACTCATGATGAAGTTCTAATTAATGAGTGCATAGAATTAAATAAAAATTTTAAAATTGACATTGAATATCAGTTTTTGTACGGTGTAAAATTTGAATTGAAACGTAAACTTGCAGAAGGATTTAATGTTAGAGATTATATACCATATGGAAAAAAATGGGCCCCTTATATTTTAAGACGAATGAAAGAAATAAAGAATAAATAATTATTTTTTAATTAGTTAATTTTATATTTTCTAAAAATCAATACTAAGAGATGTTATGAAATATGGCAATTTTATTAATGGAGAGTGGAAATTATCTCCAAATGATTCGACTTTCAAAAGCATAAATCCTGCAGACCCAGAAGAGATTATAGGCGAATTTGCATTAGGTAATAAGCAGGATGTCATCGAGGCATACGAAGCTGCCGAAAAAGCTTTTGAAATTTGGAGTAAAACACCTGCCCCTAAGAGAGGGGAAATACTTCTCAAAGCTGCACAATTGATGAAGGAAAAAAAAGAGGAACTTTCACTTCTAGAAAGTAGAGAGATGGGAAAAGTTTTAGTTGAAGCTAGAGGTGATGTTCAAGAAGCTATTGATATAACTGAATACATGGCAGGGGAAGGAAGAAGACTATTTGGATTTACTACCCCAAGTGAGTTAAAAAACAAATTTGCAATGACTATCAGAAAACCTGTGGGGGTCGTAGGACTTATTACTCCTTGGAATTTTCCCATTGCAATACCTGCATGGAAAATCATGGCGGCCTTAATTTGTGGGAATACAATAGTGTTTAAACCATCAAGTGATACTCCCTTGTGTGCTATTGAACTAGTGAAGATATTGTCTGAAGCAGGGATTCCTCCGGGAGTAGTAAATCTTGTAACTGGCTCAGGTAAGGACGTTGGTGAAACAATAACAACACATCCTGGTATAAGGGCAATATCTTTCACAGGAAGCAGAAATACTGGTGAGCATATTTTAAAAATTGGAGGTATCAAGAAGATTGGATTAGAGCTAGGAGGAAAAAATGTCATTATAGTAATGGAAGATGCGGATATCAAACTTGCGGTAGACGGCATAATATGGGGGGCATTTGGAACTACAGGACAAAGATGCACGGCATGTTCTAGATTATTGGTCCAAGATACCATTCAGAAGAAACTCGAATCTAAGCTGATTGAAAAAGCAAGATCATTAATAATAGGCCCAGGATATGAAATTGGCACTGAAATGGGACCTCTAATTAACAATAACGCTTTAGAAAAATCAATTAGATATACTTCTATAGGCCAAGATGAAGGAGCAAAAATCATCTATGGAGGAACTAAACTTGAAAGCAAAGGATTTTTCTTCCAACCAACAATATTTAATGAAGTGTCAATCGACATGAGAATAGCACAGGAAGAAATATTTGGCCCCATCCTATCAGTTATATCTTTTGAAAAGTTAAATCAAGCAATCGATTATGCCAACTCTGTTGATTATGGGCTAAGTTCTTCAATTTATACAAACGACATAAATATTGCTTTTAAAGCTATAGAAGAAATAGAAGCAGGCATAACTTACGTAAACTCAAGTACAATCGGCTCAGAAGTGCACTTGCCTTTCGGCGGTGTAAAGAAAACAGGAAATGGAACACGAGAAGGTGGAATTGAGGGGATAAATGAGTTTTCCGAAACTAAGACCGTATATATAGACTATTCAGGAAAACTTCAGAAAGCTCAAATTGATCTAGATAATCAATAATAAAGTGGTAAGATGAAACCTTTAGTAAATAAATTACCAGGTATAAAATCACAGAAGATTTTAGAGAAATTAAATGATATAAACTTGGGGAATTCAAAGCCTTATCCCTTTGTTCATAGTGGAAAAGGAAACGGTGTATATTTTGAAGATATTGATGGGAATATATTCCTTGATTTTTCATCCCAAATAGCTTCAAATCCTTTAGGGTATAATCACGAAAATCTTCTAAATGTATTAAAAAAATATTCTGACAAACATCCCGTAAAGTATGCTGGACAGGATTTTATTATAAAAGAACATTTAGACCTGATTGAAGAATTATTATCCATTGTCCCAAAAGGAATGAATTCAGCATTTTTAATTAATTCTGGAGCAGAAGCGGTTGAAAACTCTATAAAAATTGCTTTAAGGTCACAAAAAAAAGCCAAATTTGGCATCTCGTTTAAAAGTGCTTTTCATGGGAGAACATTAGGTGCTTTGTCATGCACCAATTCTTCAAATGTACAAAAGAAGAACTATCTTTCAATACCAATGAAAAGACTCCCTTTTGGGGAAGAGGCAATAGCCGAACTTGAAAGATTGATTGCCCAAGAATTAACACCAGAAGAAATAGGATTTGTCATAATTGAACCTATCCAAGGCGAGGGAGGGTATAATGTAGCTCCAGATACTTTGATGAGATACTTAAGAAAATTTACAAAAGAAAATACTATCCCACTTATCTTTGATGAAGTTCAATCCGGCATAGGTAGAACTGGAAAATGGTTTGCATCAGAGCACTATGATATAACTCCCGACATAATGTCATCTGCCAAAGCTTTACAAGTTGGGGCGACTATTTCAAACAGTGAATATAAGCCTGAATTCGGATCCATATCATCTACATGGGGCGGCGGACATTTGTTGGACATAGCTATTGGGATTGAGATTATACGTACCATCAAAGAAGAAAATCTTCTAAAAAACATAGAAAGTAATGGAAACTATCTTTTTAAAAGACTCGTAGAACTTCAGAAAGAGGACATAGTCAAAAATGTTAGGGGAAAAGGCTTGATGTTAGCCTTTGATCTTGAGAGTAATAAAAAAAGAAATGATTTTATAATGGAAGCATTGGGAAATGGACTTGTACTCCTTGGGTGCGCCCAGGTAGGTATTAGACTTATACCCCCTTATATAATATCTAAAGAGGAAATTGATAAAGCTATTGAGCTAATAGAGGCTTCTTGCAAGAAAGTATCTGAAAAAGGATTCAAACACGAAGGAGAAATTGTTGAATACTTGTCATGTCCAAATTGCCACACTTAATCCCATAGAACAAAATAATAGAATTTCCATTTCACAAAAGAAAATATCCCATCTTAGATAATTTTAAATATTATTAAATCCATAAATATTCATGGCCACACAAAAAATTTCTTTCACAAATTCTAGAGGTTTAAAAATTGAAGGTATACTAGATGGAGAAGGAGAAAAAGGGATTATCCTATCTACTCATTTTACTGGATTTAAAGAAGTAAAACATTATTTTAATCTTGCCAAAGCGCTATCCGATAATGGAATTTGTGCATTAAGATTTGATTTCAGCGACTGCATCGGAGAATCTGAAGGAACTTGTGAGGATATGACAGTATCCAATCAAACAAAAGATATCTTTTCTGCAATCGATTTTCTTGAACAAAAAGGAGTCAAAAAGATAGGTGTGATGGGGCATTCTCTTGGAGGATTAACAGCAATAAACGCAGCAGCGAATGACCCAAGAATAAAAGTTTTAGTTTCTGCAGCAGCGCCTGCAAAACTTGATTGGGACATTCTATTTAAGGGAAAAGAAGAGGAATGGAAAAAACAGGGTTATATACAATTTCCCTCTTGGAAAAGAGGACAGATTAAGATAAATTATGGATTCTATTTAGATCTTAAGAATCTTGATGCAACACAATTAGTAAAACGAATAAATGCCCCTCTACTTGTAATTCATCCGGAAAAAGATGAGTTGGTAACCATAATTAATTCAAGAGGAATATATGAAAATGCTAACGAACCAAAAGATTTTGTAATAGTTAAAGACTCCGACCACATGTTTCTAAAACAAGAACATGAAGCAGAACTTATCAGGCTTTCAGTAGAGTGGTTTAAAAAATGGCTTTGATAATCTATAATCATAAATTTTATATTCTTTAAAATTAAAAATATGTTGTAATGGCATATCTTTACACAACAGATATTTTCAGATATCGCCTAAACAATTTTTAATCTGAGGTGAAATAATGGTAAAAGCAAGTTGGAATGGAAAAGTTTTGGCTGAGAGTAATAAAACGATAGAAGTTGAAGGGAATCAATACTTTCCTCCAGATTCAATTAAAAAAGAATATTTTAAAGAGAGCGATTATCACACAACATGTCCATGGAAAGGATTCGCATATTATTATGACATTGTAGTAGATGGAAAAGTGAACAAGGATGCAGCTTGGTACTACCCGCAGCCTAAAGAAGCAGCAAAGCAGATTACGGGGTATGTTGCCTTCTGGAAAGGCGTTGAAGTAAAATAATTTAATTTTAAATTATTAAAGGGTGTTTAAAGGAGATTAAATGAATTTTGATTTCGATGTGGTAATTATAGGAACTGGTATTGCAGGTTCAACTGTAGCATTCGATTGTGCATCAAAAAAACTGAAAGTATTAATTGCTGACAATAGGCCATTTGGCGGTACCTGTGCATTGAGAGGTTGTGACCCAAAAAAAGTATTAATAGGCGTAGCTGAAGTTATAGAAAGAATAGAAAATCTAAGGGGCAAAGGTTTAGAAGGAGAGGTACGAATTAAATGGGAAGACCTAATAAAATTTAAGAAATCATTTACAGATACTTATCCAGATAAACTAGAAAAAAGTCTTCACAAGAATAGTATCGATAGCATGCATGGCACAGTAAAATTTATAGACAAAAATACTGTCGAGGTAAACGATGAAAAGATTACGGCTAAATACATAGTAGTCGCAACAGGCTCTAAACCTTTGAATTTGGGCATTGAAGGCGAACAACATATTTTAACAAGCGATGATTTTCTTGATCTAGAAATAATCCCCAAAAATATAGTTTTTATTGGAGGCGGATACATATCCTTTGAGCTCGCCCATATAGCTTCAAGAGCAGGGGCCAATGTTAGAATTATCCACAGGGGAAGAACAGCATTAAAGAACTTTGATCAGGATATTGTAAGTATAATGATAAAATCTTCTAAAGAATCAGGAATTAACATTGATTTAGAGACAGAACCAATAAAGATTTCTAAACTAGATAATAAATACGAAATTATATGTTTGGATAAAAAAAGCATGAAGGAAATAAAACTTGATGCAGATTTAATATTTCATGGGGCGGGAAGGATTCCTAACATTTCTGAGTTAAAACTTGAGGCAGGATTTGTAGATTATACCTCCCATGGTATAACTGTCAACGAATATATGCAGAGTGTTTCAAATCCTTCAGTTTATGCGGCCGGGGATGTGGCCGATTGGGGCATACCCTTGACTCCGGTTGCAGCAATTACGGCCGGAATAGTTTCAAATAACATTATTCAGAATAATATTGAAAAAATAAATGATTCTCCAATAGCTAGTACAGTATTCACAATTCCTTCCCTGTCTTCAGTAGGTTTGTCTGAGAAAGATGCAAAAATAAAGGGAATTGATTACGCCTCGAAGCTTGTTGAAACTTCAACATGGTATAATTCCAAAAGAATAGGGCAGAAATATTCTGCATATAAGATACTCATCGATAAAAAAAAGAATAGTTTAATAGGGGCCACAATCTATGGATACAATTCTGAAGAAGTAATCAATTTATTTCTTTTGGCAATTGAAACGGGGATAAATGTAGATAATTTCTTGAGATTAATGTGGTCTTATCCCTCATATACTTATGATATGAAATATATGATATGATTGAGGTCAAAATGGAAAAAATAAATATTGAAGGGTATAGCCCTGGAGTAATTGGGGGTATAACAAAGCTACATGCAGATTACTACTCTAAAAATTGGGGATTTGGATTATACTTTGAATCAAAAGTTGCAACTGAATTGTCTGAGTTCTTGAATAGATTTGATAAGAATAGGGATGGCATATGGGTAGTAAAAATTAATGGCCAAATTGTTGGCTCAATTATCCTAGACGGAGCCAAATCAAAAGAAGAAGGTGCAAGACTCAGGTGGTTCATACTGGATACAAATTACCAAGGAAAAGGCATAGGCAATATATTGATGGAAAAAGCAATTGATTTTTGCAAGGAAAAAGATTATAGTAGGATATATCTTTGGACCTTTGCAGGATTAGATGCTGCAAAACATCTTTACGAAAAATTTGGATTCAAATTGTGCAATGAGCATGAAGATACTCAGTGGGGTAAAAAAGTAAGTGAGCAGATGTTTGAACTAATTTTAGAATAACTATATTTATTCTAAATTTGTAGGCCTTATCCTATTTTCAATCCATGAAAATGAAATGTCAATGAATATGGCTATCCCTATTGCGGGCAAAGATCCAGCCAATAAATTTTTCATGTTTAGACTTGCTAGACCTAAAAATACTAAAGTTCCAAGTCCACCACTCCCTATAATAGCTGTTATTATAGCAACACTATTTGCTAGTATTGCTGCGAATTTAATTCCAGCAAACATTGAAGGATATGCATTTGGAAAACGTATTTTTTTAATAATTTGCCATTTAGTAAGACCAATACCCTCAGCTGCATCAATAAGGGATTTATCAATATCTGATAATCCTATATTTGTATTTTTTACAATTGGGAGAAGAGACCTTAGCATTATAGCTATAATAGCTGGAGTGAATCCTATTCCTAATAGTGGAACTACGATAGCAACAACTGCAAAACTTGGTACAGCCTGAACAAGATTGGCTAAAGCATTTATGAAAGATGATAATTTTTTATTATAAATCGAAACAATTGCAAGCGGTATACCAATTATAATACTAATTGCAAGCGAAGCATAAGTTAGCGTTAGGTGTTGGATTGTTGCTGCTATTATTGTTGAGATATCTGTCATCTGCCATACCTCGCTTTCAGGGCCTTTTCGATTATTGCGGCCCCCAAATCTAAAATAACTGCAAGTAATCCGATCCAAAGACCAACTATTAAAATTATGTTTACATCATAAAGGTTTATTCCAGTCTGAAGAGGTGCACCTAAGCCTCCTGCCGCAATAAGGCCTCCTAGGGTAACAACAGCCATTGTGAAAACTATGGCAATTCTAACCCCCCCTGCAATAAGGGGGAGGGCCATAGGAAATCTTACTTTAATCATTATTTCTCTTTCAGAGAGTCCTATTGCATTTGAGATTTCGATTAAATTCTTGTTTACTCCTGTAAGCCCTGTATAAGTATTTCTTGCTACAGGGAGAATAGAGTATATTATGGAGGCTACTATTGTTGGAGCCATACCTATCCCAAATAAAGGAAGTAGTATTATAAGCAATGCAAGAGTGGGGATTGTTTCACTGGCATTTAAAATGTTTAATACGGGATTTGCAGATTTAGGTTTAGAATAAATAATAATCCCTACTAGTAATCCTATTGCTAAAGAGAAGATCAAGGCAATAGAAAACATGTAGAGGTGCTCTATAGTTCTTGAAAAAAGATATTGCGATTGCCATACTTTAATTAGTGTTTCAATCAAATAATCAAACCTTTAAACATCTATACAAGTTTTAGCAATACTTCATTTGGTAGTAATATTCCTACTATATTTTCATTCTCAGTAACTATTGCATGAAAACAATTATTTTTTTTCAAAGTTAATAAGGCGTTTGTTGCACCATCATTTGCTGATAGGATAACTATCTTTTTTGTAATTTCTCCTATTTTCAGATTTCTATCTTTTAGATTAATTAAATCACTAAAATAAACAACTCCAAATGGTCTGCCTTTATCTAAGACTAATGCAAGTTCAACATTCCTCTTTTTCATTTCTTCAATTGTTTTATTGGAATTTAGAGCTGAATCAAATAGATATTTTTTATCAATGGGGTCCATTATATCCTTCACTCTAAGATTGTCAACATGTTTGAACTTTTTATCCGAGTCAACTATTTCAGAAACAAAATCATTTGCAGGATTTAATATGAGTTCATCTGGTTCGCCAATTTGAATTAGTTTAGAGTCTTTCATTATGGCCACTCTGTCACCTAATTTAAACGCCTCGTTAATGTCATGAGTTACAAAAACTATTGTCCTCCCAAGCTCCATTTTGATCTTCAAAAATTCTTCTTGTAGCTGTCTTCTTAAAATTGGGTCTAGTGCGCCAAAGGGCTCATCCATCAGAAGGAGGGGGGGATTCATCATTATCGCTCTTGCAAGGCCAATTCTCTGTTGTTGCCCCCCACTTAGTTCCTTTGGGTATCGTTTTATGAAAAGCTCTGGTGAGAGTCCAAATAGATTTAAAATATCTTCTGCTCTTTTTTTAATATCTTCGTTATTCCAACCTTCAAGTTGTGGGATTATCCCTATATTCTCTAATACGTTCATGTGTGGAAAAAGACCAATTTCTTGAATTACATATCCAATGTTTCTTCTTAGTTTTACTGGATCCAAATCTTTGATATCTTCGTTGTTTATTCTGATGCTTCCCTTATCGGGCTCAATCAATTTGTTGATGAGGCGGAGAGTAGTAGTCTTCCCGCTACCACTTGGGCCAACTAAGGCTATTAGCTTTCCTCCCTCTATCGTAAGATTAAGATCCTTTACTGCAAAGAAGTCGCCATAGCTTTTTGTTACATTTTCTATTACTACGTTGTCTATTCTGCCAAATAGCCTTTGGGTCATCTAAACACTTGTTTTCCAATTCATCCTTTAATTATCCCTTTTTGAACTAAGAACTCTTTTGCTATTGCCTTTGCGTCCTGTTTTTCAACATCAAACTTGTAGTTTAAGGCCCTCATTGTATCTGTATCTATCAGATTATCCAGAACACTCAAAGCTTGGATAACTTTTGCATCTTGATTTAGTTTCTCGCTTATAAGAAGAATTGCATTGTATGGGGGGAGAGCTGACTTATTATCTTGGAGTATCTTTAGGTTGTAGAGGTCAACTCTAGTATCTGTGGTGTAAGGTGGAATCGCATCGACTTCATTGTTTTTGATAGCCTCATACATAAGCGTTGGAGACATTGGTCTTACTTCTTTGAACTGGATGCCATAAATCAATTTTAATCGTGGGAGGCCGTCTTCTCGCTCATGGAATACAAGGTCGCTTCCAAATCTCATATTTGTCGCATATGGCATTAGGTCTTCAATTGTTTCGATATTGTTTTTAATTGCAAAATCTTCCTTAATTGCTATAGCATAGTCATCTCTAAATCCTATCATGTTAAGAACAACTATTTTTTCTTTTTCTAATCCTTCTTTGACCTTATCATAAACAACTTCTGGATCCCAGACTTCTAAAGCCGGATATTTTAGAAGTTGTGCGTAAGCTGTGCCTGTATACTCAACGTATACGTCGATCTGTCCTTTCTTTATACCTTCAAAAAGAGTGGCATCATTCATCCCAGATCTAACTTCAGTTTTATATCCCTTATCCTGAAGTATCAAAGATACCATTTCAGCTAGAATATACTGCTCATTAAAGGTTTTTGCACCTACTACAATAGTTTTTTGTTCTGTACCTTGGCCTATACAGCCAGACATCGCAACGATAAGTGTCAAGATCACAAAAAAACTTATTAAATTCTTGCTCATCATATCCCTCCTATAAAAAATTATCTGAATTAATATTTAATTATTACCTTATATAAATATTATGTTTTTATAAATGAAAAAAATTGCAAATATGTTTTCTTTCTTAAATATAAGTTAAAAAAATTTTAGTTAGAACTAAAGTTTTGCTATTTTCTATATGATCCTAAAATCTTCATGTAGTTTGCCCTTTCATAAGCAGAAGGTTCCAATATATTTTTTTGTGACATTAACCCTTGTATCGATTTTATTGATTCGTATTCATGTTTAGAAAGCCAATCTGTTACTTCAGATAAGGTCTTTTCAATATGGTCGATACCATTTTTAATTAAAGCAGAAGTCATCATTGAGACTTTAGCCCCAGCCATAATTGATTTAACCACATCAGGACCGGTGTGCACCCCACCTGTAATTGCGATATCGGGCTTTATCTTTCCATACATAATTGCAGCCCATCTAAGTCTTAATCTTAATTCATCGCTACTGCTCAAAACAAGATTTTTTGTTATTTCAAGATTCTCTATATCAATATCTGGCTGATAGAATCTATTGAATATAACAAAAGCATCAGCACCCCCCTCTTCCAGCTTTTTTAATAAATTTGGAGTTGAAGTGAAATAAGGACTAAGTTTCACCGCTAAGGGGATTCTAATTTTTTGTTTTACACTTTTCACAAGATTAACGTAGTTTTCCTCAATCTTTTCAGATCTTATTGAAGGGTCAGTAGGAATATAGTAAATATTCAGTTCAAGCGCATCAGCACCGGCCTCTTCAAGTTTTTGTGAATATTTTATCCAGCCCCCATCTGAAACGCCATTTAAGCTTCCTATAATTGGGATTTCAGAATCTGACTTGACTTCCCTTAAAAGCTCTACATATTCATCAGGTGCAAACTTGAAATCCTTTATCTCTGGAAAATATGTTAGGGCCTCTGCATAGCTTTCTGTTCCTTGCAGTAAAAATTTATTCAATTCTTCTTGTTGAATTTCAAGTTGCTCTTCAAATAAAGAGTGCAAAACAACTGCAGCGACTCCCGATTTTTCAGCTTTTTTGATATTTTTTTGATCTTCCCATAAGTATGAAGATGAAGCTACTATGGGATTCTTTAGTTTCAATCCCATATAGTTCGTTGAAAGATCTATCATTTTTCCTCCTCTTTCGATATTGGCATTTCTGACCAATATTTATAGAAGTTCCATTTCTTAATGATTTCTTTCTGAGACTCTTCAAGAAGTTTCTTTGCCACTTCAGGTTTGCTTCTAAGTAGTATCTTAAACCTAGTTTCGTTGTAGATGTATTTATCAAGAGTTAACATGGGTTTACCTGAATCCAACTGAAGTGGATTTTTACCTTTGCTCTCTAGATTTGGATTGTATCTCATAAGTGGCCAGTATCCGGATTGAACGGCGAGTTTCTGTTGCTCTGGACCATTGATAAGGTCGTATCCCTGATTGATACAGTGTGCATAAGCTATAATTATTGAAGTTCCTTCATATGCCTCTGCTTCAAGGAATGCTTTGACTGTTTGAGCATTATTTGCACCGAAGGCGATCCTTGCGACGTATACGTTTCCATAACTCATTGCCATCATAGCAAGGTCCTTCTTTGGCGTTGGTTTTCCACCCATTGCAAACTTTGCAACTGCCCCAAGAGGTGTTGCTTTTGACATCTGTCCGCCTGTATTAGAATATACTTCAGTATCAAGAACAAGGATATTGACGTTCTTTCCTAATGCAAAGACATGGTCAAGACCGCCGTACCCGATATCATAAGCCCAGCCGTCCCCACCTAATATCCATACACTCTTTTTGACTAATGAATCGGCTAAACTAATTAGATCTTTTGCTTCAGATTTTTGTATTGACTTTAGCTTAGCTTTCAATAATTTTACCATTTCTCTCTGCTTGTTTATGCCTACTTCGGTATCCTGGTTCGTGTTTTTGAGTTCAAATACTAGGTCCTTTCCTAAATCATCTTTAAGTTTTTCAACTAGCTCCATTGCATATTCTCTCTGCTTATCGAGTGCTAATCTCATACCAAGTCCAAACTCTGCAGTATCTTCAAAAAGAGAGTTTGACCATGTTGGGCCTCGGCCGTCCTTATTCTTTGTGTAAGGGGTTGTAGGGAGATTTCCCCCATAAATCGAAGAACATCCTGTGGCATTAGCAATTACTGCCCTATCTCCAAATAGTTGGGTCATAAGCTTTACATAAGGGGTCTGACCACAACCTGAGCAAGCGCCAGAAAACTCGAACAAAGGCTCTAGAAGCTGTATATCCTTTACAGTTGTGACATTTAGCTTCTCTCTATCAATATAAGGTAGTGAGTCAAAGAAATTCCAGTTTTCTTTTTCTCTATCGAGTATTGGATCTTTAAACTCCATGTTTATTGCTTTTAGTTTTGGATCTTTTTTATTCTTCGATGGGCATGTTTCATAACAGAGTTTGCATCCTGTACAGTCTTCTGGGGAAGCCTGGACAGTGTATACATTATCTTTAAATTGTGAGAACTTTGCCTCAGCATGTTTGAATGAAGCAGGCGCATTCTTTAATACGTCTTTTGGGTAGACTTTAGCTCTAATAACTGCATGTGGGCAGACAAAAGCACATTTACCGCACTGTATACAGATTTCAGGGTCCCAGACAGGAATATCAAGTGAAATGTTCCTCTTCTCCCATTTAGTTGTACCGGTTGGATAGGTACCATCTTCAGGGAATGCACTTACAGGTAGATCGTCACCCTTTCCGATAATCATCTTCGATATTGCAGTCTTTACAAATTCCGGTGCTTCTTCTGGCATTGATGATTTTAAATCAAAATTACTTGTCACCTTTCCAGTAACCTTTACTTCATATAGATTGTCAATTGCTTTATCAATTGCTTCATAGTTCATCTTTAATATCTTCTCTCCCTTTCTACCATAGGTTTTCTCAGTGAACTTTTTAATTGATTTGATTGCGTCTTCTTTTGGAATTACATTGCTTAATGCAAAGAAACATGTCTGCATAATTGTATTTATCCTAACTCCAAGACCAATCTCCTTTGCAATATCATACGCATCAATAGTATAGAATCTAATGTTCTTATCTATTATCTCCTGCTGGACGTTTCTAGGTAGCTGATCCCATACCTGTTCTGGCGGGTAAGGGCTATTTAAAAGAAAGATTGAATTCTTTTCTGCAACACTAAGCATGTCATATTTATCTAAAAATGAGCATTGATGGCAAGCTACAAAGTTTGCCTTATCAATTAAGTAAGGAGATCTTATTGGGTCTGGACCAAATCTCAAGTGCGAAATCGTAAGTGATCCAGCCTTTTTTGAATCATAATAGAAGAATCCTTGTGCATAATTGTCAGTTTCTTCTCCAATTATTTTTATTGAGCTCTTATTCGCACTGACTGTACCATCAGCGCCTAAGCCGAAGAATACCGCCCTAGTTCTGTTTTCTGGCTCAACGAAAAAGTTTGGATCGTATTCTAGACTATTATGGGTTACGTCATCGTTGATTCCAACAGTAAATCTGTTCTTTGGCTCTGTCTTTTTTAATTCATCGAATACAGCTTTTGCCATTGAAGGCTTAAACTCCTTTGAAGATAATCCGTATATTCCTCCAATTATTTTTGGCATCTTCTCCATTTTTAATATGCTATTTGAAAATGCAGAAGATATAGCGGTTGTGACATCTAAGTAAAGGGGCTCACCTAAGGCGCCTGGCTCTTTAGTTCTATCAAGAACTGCAATACTTTTTACAGTTAGAGGAATTTCTGAAATAAAATGCTTTAAAGAAAATGGCCTAAATAGTCTTACTTTTAATATCCCTACCTTCTCTCCCTTTTTATTGAGATAATTAACAGTTTCTTCTACAGTATCACCACCGCTTCCCATAATGATAATAATCCTTTCAGCATCAGGAGCACCTTCATATTGGAAGATTTTGTACTGCCTACCAACAATTTTCGCAAATTTATCCATAGCTTCTTGGACTAAATCAGGACAGGCATCATAACATGGATTTATTCTTTCCCTTGCTTGGAAATATGTATCGGGATTATGTGAAGTTCCCCTTATTATGGGATTATCTGGAGATAAAGCTCTTGCACGATGAGCCTTGACTAGATCTTCATCTATCATTTCTTTCAAATCTTCAAGGGTCAACTTTTCAACTTTTGATGTTTCTGCAGATGTCCTAAATCCATCAAAGAAGTGTAAAAAAGGAACTCTAGATTTTAAAGTTGCAGCTTGAGCAATAATTGAGAGATCCATTACCTCTTGAACAGAGTTTGATGCAAGAAGAGCAAATCCCGTAGAACGTACTGACATCACATCACTGTGGTCACAAAAGATTGATAGGGCGTGGGTTGCAAGAGATCTAGCACTTACGTGGAAAACGGTAGAAGTCAGTTCTCCCGCTATTTTATACATATTGGGAATCATTAAAAGAAGCCCTTGAGATGCTGTGAAAGTGGTAGTGAGTGCGCCTCTCTGCAATGAGCCATGAATGGCTCCTGAGGCTCCACCCTCACTTTGCATCTCAGTTACATGAGGAATAGTACCCCATATATTGGGTTCACCTTCAGATGCCCACTGGTCAGATAACTCTCCCATGGTAGAGGAAGGAGTTATTGGATATATTGATATAACTTCATTAACATGATAAGCTGTATATGCGGCAGCTTCATTTCCGTCAATAGTAACCATTGGCCTTTTCATAAAATCTCACCATTAACGTATTTGTCTATATAGGGTCATAAAAAAAATTAAAATATAAGGTTATCCCATGGTGAGTTTTCGAAGAAAGGATAGAAAAAATTACTACCATTTGTTGTATCTTATTCTTTCTCCTTTAAATCTAGTGACAGGCTTTGGCATTTCTAGCGGGTATCCAATTATTACCATCGAGAGTGGCACTATATTTTCTGGGATTCCAAGTAATTTTCTAAATCCACTAGACCTATCTTCCAGTGGGTATATACCAGACCAAACAGCACCTAAGCCAAGGGCGTGAGCAGCAAGCAAAATGTTCTGAGTAGCAGCAGAACAATCTTGAACCCAAAATACTGGATACTTCTCTAGACTGGGATCTCCACAGATTACTATTGCAGCAGCAGCCTCTTTTGCCATAGGCGCGTAAAGACTTACCTTAGGGACCTCACTTAAATATTTTTATCGTCAATGACAACAAAATCCCAGGTTTGCTGATTTCTTGCAGAAGGTGCACTCATTGCAGCTTCCAATAATTTATCAATAACCTCTTTTGGTATCAATTTATCTGTAAATTTTCTTACACTTCTCCTTGTGCGGATTGCATCTAGGGCTTCCATCTAAATTCCTCCACCAATTATTCTAATTCTAAACTTATAAATCTAATTTCAATAAATACCGAAACTATTATAAAAGTCAATATATTCAATAAACTTTGGTAGATTTATGAGTTCAATTAGGGTTATAGTTCTTGATGTTTTAAAACCCCACAAACCAATACTCCCAGACTTTGCAAACAAACTAGCTGAACTTCCTGGGATTATAGGTGTAAATATCTCAGTCGTTGAAATTGACCAAAAAACTGAAACAGTCAAACTTTCAATACAAGGGGACTCAATTGATTATGAACTATTAAAAGAAGAGATAGAAAAACTTGGAGGCACTGTACACAGTATAGACAAAGTCGCCGCAGGAAAAAGGATTATTCCTGAAGTAGAGACTTTGCAGGACAGATCTTAATTTCCGCCCCTATTTTTTCTTATCTCTTTTGATATTTTTTTAAGTATTTCATTTTTGGAGAATTTTTTCTCAACTATAAATCTTCCAAGATTTCTCTCATCTCTTCCCTGATCTTTGGGATATCTTGAGGTCTTTTGAACCTCATGAGTTATTCCAATAGTATCAAGAGCTTTTTTAATCTCCTCGAATTTTGGATGGTCCAATGCTAGATTTTTTGGAAGTTTCCTGCCGCCCTTCTTTGAAAAATTTTTATCAAGATATGCCGGCCATATTATGTAACCCTTCAAAATAATCCTCCTAAGCTTTTAAATACTCTTTTGGCAGAATATAAAAGTGTATTGGTGAATCTATGCATGAACTTTCTCTTGCCGATGGAATGCTAAAGACTGTTCTTGACGCTGCTCAAAAAGAAAAGGCCAAGAAAATCAAATCAATTAAACTAGAGATGGGAGAGATACTTCTAGTCAATACAGAACAGCTTACATTCTGCTTTGACATAATTTCTAAAGGGACTATGCAGAAGGAGCAAAGCTTGATATCAAATTTTTAAAGCCAAGAGTTCATTGCAATAAATGTGGCAAGGAATTTAATATTAGTTCTGAAAATGATTTTCCAATACTTCAGATGGTATGTGAGTGTGGGTCAAATGATGTCACTATTCTCTCCGGAAGAGAGTTTAACATAAAGTCTATAAAAATTGAAGAGGATTAAAATTTAGAAAGAAATCTTTCCATCCTGTCACATGCCTCATTGATCTTATCTTTTTTAAGAGGATATGCAAGTCTTACAAAATCATCTGAGTACGGACCAAAAGCTGAACCTGGTACTGTGACCACTTTTTCTTGATTTAAGAGTTTCTCAGAGAAATCTTCTGACTTCATACCAGTGCCAGAGATGTTCATGAAGAGATAGAATGCACCTTCAGGTTTCATTGCACTAACCCCTTTCATTTCTTTAATTCTACTCAAAAGGAGATTTCTTCTATCTTCAAATTCTTCCCTCATCTGATCAACAAAGTCTTGAGGCCCCCTAAGAGCTTCTAGCGCACCAAATTGAGCAAAAGTATTATTGCACACGGGACCGTACATGTGGAGTTTTAACATTCTATCAAGGAGGCTTTCGTCTTTTGAGCATAGGTACCCAACTCTCCAACCTGTCATAGAATAAGTTTTTGAAAATGAGTTCACAGTTATAACATTGTCTTCCATACCATTAAGTGATGCAATGCTGACATGTTTTTTGCCATCGTAGATAAGATTCTCATAGACTTCGTCAGATATTACTTTTAGATTGTATTCTATAACTATGTCTGAAATCTTTTCTAAGTCACTTTTTTTGATGACTGAACCAGTAGGGTTTGAAGGAGAATTCAGTATTAATAGTTCTGTATTTTCAGTTATTTTTTCTTCTAATAGGTCGGGATTCAATATAAAATTTTCATCTTCTTGGCATTCTACTTCGATTGGTTTTCCTCCAGAAAGCATAACTGTCGGAACGTAAGCAACAAAAGCTGGCGAAGGAACAATAACTCCATCTCCAGTTTTAATTGAAGATTGAATTGCGAGGGATAGAGCTTCTCCACCACCAATTGTCACAATAATTTCGTTTTCAGACACATCCACACTGTTCTGCTTTTTCATTTTTCCAGATATTGCCTGTCTCAATTCTAAAATTCCAGAATTTGGAGAATAGTAAGTTTTTCCCTCTTTAAGAGCTTTAATTGAAGCTTCAACTATATTAATCGGTGTATCAAAATCAGGCTCTCCTATCCCAAGACTTATTATCCCTTCCATGTTCTGTGCAAGATCAAATAATTTTCTGATCCCCGATTTTGGGATCCTGTCCAGCGACGATGATATAGAATGTTCTGGCATATTCTCTTCCTCTAAAAGTCAAAAAGTGTTTTTTGTTGATTCTTTTGCTTGTCCTCTTTCTCTTTTTCCGTTTCCTTTGGGAGTTCTTTTTCAGTAGCTTCTTTCTTGGATTCTAATCTTTTTTCATTTGCTATTGGAACTGCCTCAATTTTCTCCTTTTTTTCTGGCTGCTTTAAAAGCTCTTCTCTTGCCAATTCAATTTTCCTATAATTCTTACCATCAATAAATTTAATCTCTTCCATATCAAATTCGAAAAAGTTTGATATAAGTGCCCCTTTTTTAGAATTAAGGAATAACGCCGATATCATGGGTAGGTAGTTTCTTGCAACTTTTCTAGAACAATGGCACTTTCTCCCAATCTTATCAAGGATTTTCTTCTTTGCCTCTCTAGACTTTTTTGAAGATCCTAAGACCTGAAAATATTTTGGAGGGGAAAATGGGATGTACCTCGATTCAGTTACCCCAGCAACAGAAACACCGCCAGTCATAAGGTCTGATGCATATTTCCACATGGAATAATTTCTAGTATTAAACGCCCTTTTCAAGTAGATATCTGAAGTTGATAGAAGTCTCATAGCCTCAAGTAGCTCTTTTCCTTTGTATGCCTTGGGGGTGTTTTCGTCAATCCAAAGAAGAAGCTCATCTGGTTTTTTATCAACATCAAAAAAGTCTTTTCTGACATCAATTGAGTTTGACATGTAAAGTTTTGACAAAGCCTCAAATATGGATGCTTCTGTGTCCCTAGATCCAACTAACTTCTCATCACCTTTTATCAATTTCCTACCTAACGAGTCAAGGTCATTAATCGCTGCCCGCATATCCCCTGTCGATTGTTCTGCTATTTTCATCAGAGTTTCATCCTCTACTTGAATGCCTTCGGCGACAGCTATCTCTTTTAATCTAGCAAATACAGTCCTCGATTGAAGTCTTTTGAACTGTACAAGTTTACAGTTGTCTCTTATAGATTGAGATACTTCCCAGTAGCTGTTTGCGGTAAGAATGATCGGATTTTGTGTATTCTTTATTATCTCAAGTAAGGCTTTTGACCCTCCAAAATCTTCCTTGCCGTGAATATTATCTGCCTCATCTAGCAGGATTATTTTCTTGTATCCAAAAAGAGTCTTTGAAGTAGAGGCATTTCCAACTATCCTGTTTAGTACAGTTTGGTCTCTTTTATCGCTGGCATTTAACTCTATTAAGTCATATCCAAGCTCTTTTGACAATACTTTTACCATAGTAGTTTTGCCGCTACCGGGTGGGCCATAGATCAAGAGTGCTCTTTTTTCCGTGCCCCAGGTATTTATCCATGCTAGGATATCCTTTACAAGTGCCTGTTGACCTTTTATTTCAGAAAAATTTTTTGGAAAGTATTTTTCAACAAGCATATTATCGTTATCCTGAGGAAAGATTGGCTAGAAGATATTCAAGCTGGATAAATTCATTTGCCCCCTGTACAAGCCTGAAATCCGCCTCACCTATCATCTCAACAATTCTAACTTTTTCTTTGTCAGAAACTTCTAAATTGAAAGTCTCTCTATGCATCTGCATTATTATATCTTCACCGGACAATCCCTGCCCCAAAAGAAGTTCCTGAAGTATTTTTCTTGATGAAATGAAATCGCCGGACAGGGCGACTTTCATCATGTTTTTTATTTCTTCAGGTTTCGCCCTTGATGAAACCTGATAGACTAAACTTTCTGTTATAGAGTCGCCTATACCTGATGAAGACTGGAGGGCATTGATTGCCTTTCTCATGTCCCCTTCAGAAACATAGGCAATAGCATTAAGTCCGTCTTCCTTAAGATCAATATTTTCTGCTTCGGCTATCTTCTCAATCATGATCTTTACAGAATCAGTTGACAATGGACCGAATCTGAATACTGCACATCTAGATTGTATCGGATCAATAATTCTTGATGAGTAGTTACATGAAAGAATGAATCTGCAGGTTGAAGTATAGACTTCCATAGTTCTTCTCAAAGCATTCTGTGCATCTGAAGTAAGTGCATCAGACTCATCCAAGAATATTATCTTGAAATCTCCACCTATCGGTTTAGTTCTTGCAAAATCTTTTATTTTTTCTCTCACAACATTTATGCCCCTTTCATCAGAGGCGTTTGTCTCTTGAAAATTCTGTTTCCAATATTCTCCAAAAATTTCCTTTGCAAGTGCTATAGCAGCTGTCGTTTTCCCAACACCTGGCGGCCCAGCAAATAGCAAGTGGGGCATCGATTTCTTATCTACATATGATTTAAGTCTCCTAATTATAGGGTCTCTTCCAACAATATCGTCAAGCTTTTGGGGCCTATACTTCTCTGTCCAGGGTTTTTCAAACTCCATCACATCACAACCAACTATTATAATTAAAATATTTAAGTCTTATTGGATATTTCCTATAAGACCTTCTATATCTGAGTTAGACTTATACTCTTTTAAAAGTGTCTTAATTAAATCTTCTTTAAAATCAAAGATTTTCTTTATTCTTTGCCTAACAAGACAGTCTGATAGGAAGCACATCGATAAAAATGAGGTGACATTTTTTGGTGTATTTGAGAAATGAGCCTTTTCAAAGTCGATTATAACATTTTTCCCCCCACAAATAACGTGCTTTCCCCCTTGAATCTGTCTATGATTTATTCCAGCAAGATCAAGAGCATTGCATTGTCTTGAGATATCAAAGATATCATTTTTATCAAATTTTCCCTCAATTAGTAGATTTCCCTCTATATATTCCATTATAATGTAATTATCCTCATACCCGTATACCTTTGGCCCAACTCCATGTTCGTTGGCCTTAATTAAATAGAAAGCTTCTTTCTTAAGTGAGCCTTTTCTTTCAGAATCAGACCTTTCAATCTTGATTGAAACTTTTCTGTTTTTATAATTGCCCAAAAAAACAATTGAGGTGCTTCCTTTACCTAGTGCTCTATCACATCCAATTTCAACTTTGCCAAAAGAGTAGACATCCTTGACACCTTTTTCAAACAAAGACTCGTTTAGCAATGAGGACCTCTCAAGAGAAAACGATGGGTAATCAATAGACCTTATGTCGTTTAAGGTAGATTCCATCTAATCAGTTAAGAGCAATTTTTTTACCCTGACACCAGCATCCCTTATCATGCTCATTTTTATATCATTGTCAAGGTCATAATCTCTTGCATATACTATTTCTTTCACGCCTGCGTTTATCAGGATCTTTGTACAGGACATGCATGGAAAATGCGTTGAGTAAACAGTTGAATTTTCAGTTGAAACACCATGTATTGCAGCTTGGATTATTGTATTCTGTTCTGCATGAACACCTCTGCACAGGTGAGATTTTTCAAGAGATCCAAGAGTCTGCCTCAGACAAGTTTCTTCTGAACAATGAGGTAGGCCCCTTGGAGCACCATTGTAACCAGTAGATATGATATAACCTTCTTTGACTAATACCGCACCGACATGCTGTTTTATGCAGGTTGATCTTTTCTTGACTAGTTCTGCAATACTCATAAAATATGTATCTATATCCATCCTTACCATAAAAATCACGCTATTAATTAAAAAATTCTTTAATAATTATCCTTCTTTCATCGCTATTTTTTTCCTCAAACAATTTGTAGCAACCGCAAGAAGATCTACCCTCTGTACATATGCCTTCACTGATACATTTTGGCCCTGCAGACTCAAATAACGCCGGTGAGACTTCGAGGACTTGATACAGCATTTCCCAGGCCATATCTCTAATCTCCCACTGTGCTCTGTTGCAACATCGGAGATTAAAGAAATGCAGCAACTCTCTTGCATTCATTGTCATCACAAGATTAGTCTTTGTGGCATTTGGGAGTACAAATCTTGCATCTTCAGGAGCTATTCCTAATTCAAGCAGTTTCTTGTAGCCCTCGGTATTATAATTAATACTTTTTTTGAATATGTCCTCTGCGACTTTGTTTTTCTTAATCGATGGAGGCGTAACAAATGGAACATCATCCATCTTCACATATCTCTGGCTTTGTTGGGTGAATGAAGCTATTCTATGTCTCACAAGTTGATGTGAACACGCCCTAGAAATGCCCTCTATAGAAAAAGTAAAACTTGCATGCTCAATAACTGAGTAGTGGCCATATCCAACAACCCTCTGAATCCTCTTTTTTGCATTATCTGCATCTATTTCACTCAACATATCGGAAGGAGTTCCTTCCTTCATTGATGTAAGAGCTGCTACAGCACACACTTTTTCAGGGTTTCTGGTATGCTCTAAAAGAACAACTTTCATTATACCGAATTGTGCCAAATATTATATAAGATTAAGCATTTATGATTAGATACATATATTACAAAATACTTTATTGTATAATGGTAAATATTGATTATCAATAGTTTCATAGTATTTAAATAATACTCTCAATAATTTGAAAGGTATTAAGCTATTTTTAGTTATAATTTGTAATCATTTTGGAACATTGTTATATATTATCGATATCGAAAAGCTTATAAACTGGTAACTATATATTGATTATCAGCTACTAAAGGATAGGTGAAGTGTTATGAATATTGTTGAAAGAGGAATTGAAAGGCACACAGATAAGCCCTACACAGTTAGGATACTTGTCGAAAACCTAACCCTTGACACAATAAGCCCGGGAACAATTCCAGGGTCTGTAAACGTAAAAACTTACGACTCCGATCTTGGAACATACCTTGAGCTTTCTGGTGACGCAAGGGATGTTATTGAGTGCGAAACAAGAATAGTAGAGATGGACGATACTATTAAAGTAAAGGACGTCAGAAAAGTATTTTCCGAGATTTAATTTTTTTATTTTAATTAATAATCTTGAGGAGAACAATGCTGGGGAGAAAATCAAGGATTGTCATTTTATCAATATTAATATTGGTAATTCTGGCCCCAGCTACTTGGGGCGCCACCAACAAGAATTTTCTATTTAAAGTTGCCAGTGTAAATGGTACTCCAATACAAGATGCAGAAATCAGAATGTCCTTACAATCTGATCCAAATTATCAAAGATCAGGAAACTCAAATTCAAGAGGAGAATTGCTTTTTGAGAATATAGCAGAAGGAACCTATTCGGTTACTATTTCAAAAAGTGGATTTGTGACAATAATTGAAAATGTAGATATCGCTTCTATTGACTCAAAGACATTCTATCTCAGACATTCAGGATTCAAAATAATCTCTGGGCAAGTTTATAGAGACGCAAACGACAACAAGATATTTGAAACAGGGGAGGCTGGAATAGACAATGCAACTGTCAAAGCCACAAATGTAACTACAAATGAAACATTTTCTGTTAATACAGATGAAAATGGACAATTTAGAATTGAAATTCCTGACGCACAAAACTATAGAGTCATAGTTTCTTATTCCACTTCGGAGTATGAAGTACCCAATACCGTTACGCCCATGGACACTGTTGATTATTCAATAATGATTCCTTTAATAATAAAAGGAGAAGTATACGGCAAGGTAACAACTGACGACGGCACTCCTTTATTTGCTATACAAGTTTTTCTAAAAGGAACAAGCGTAACTTATACTTCTACTGATCTTGGAGGATTCTTTAGATTCTCAGTTAAACCTGGAACTTATTTTGTAGAAGTTGAGTTCATGGATTATGAAAAATATACAACTGAGCCTTTTAATCTTGCACAGGAAGAACAAAAAGAAGTTACAGTTGTTCTATCAAAACAAAAAGGCACTCTTACTTATGAAATTAAAACAGAAGACAATAAGGCTTTATCTGAAGTTGATGCCGAGATAATACGAACAGGAAGTGGGGTGTCAATTGAAAAGATTACTAAGGCCAATGGAACAATACAGCTCCCTCCTGGGGTCTACACCTTGAAGGCTGATGCAAAAGGGTATGAACCTTCTGAAGTTACCTTTGAAATTACCAAAGCGGGGATTGCAAGGTCATTGACATTAGAAAAAGCAAATGGCGCAGTTAAAGTTTCACTAAAGGACTCAAAAGGCAACCCAATAAGTGGAGTTTCTATTCTAGTAGATGGACAACAAAAAGGTACCTCTGATAATTCTGGTACACTAGTAATATCGGATCTTCCTCCAAAAGAATATCAAATTACAGCTTCTTCAAATTTATATGGAAAAGTAACACAAGTCGTGAAAGTTGAAGGTGAGACTGAAAAAGAAATTAATTTAATTTTATCATCTAATTTATTAATTCAAGGATTACCTATTATTATAATTGCTGCATTTTTCATCATAATTGCTTTATTAAAGATGAATGTAAAACACATTGGACGTCCGAAAAAGACATTTGAAAAGCTACCGACACAAGAAGTACAGTCTCAAGTATACCCTCCGGAAATTCAACAAACACAGGATGTAGCAGAATCAAAACCGGCGCCAATCAAAAAGTCAAAACTTAAGACAAAAAGACCATTGAAAGGACTTCCAAAAAAACCTTCAAAAAAATAAAGTAATCCATAAGCTTTTTAGTTTATACTTCTAATCTTAGTTATATGAAGAAAAAAGTTGTTATAATCGGAGCTGGACCTGCAGGTCTTTTTTCCGCTTACAAACTTTCTAAAAGCGATAAATTTGACATTATTATCTTAGATAGAGGCAGGGACGTTGACAAGAGAAAATGTCCACTTGAGCATACAGGTGCGTGTGATAACTGCAATCCATGCAATGTATTATATGGGGCTGGTGGCTCAGGATGCCTCTCAGATGGAATACTAAATCTAAGGCCAGACATAGGTGGAGATTTAGAAGAGCTTACTGGAAAGGCAGACAAAGCAATAAATTTGGTGAACGAAGTTGATTCAATTTTTTTAGAGCACGGTGCTCCAGAAAAACTTTTCATTGGCGAAACAGAAATGATTGAGAATTTACAAAGAAAATCTGAAGCCTCAGGGATCAAATTTATACAGATACCTCAAAGACATATAGGAAGCGATTATACTCCTGTAGTGATAAACTCTGTCAAAAAATATCTCGAAAAAAAAGGAGTGAAATTTGTATTAATGGCAGATGTCAACAAAATAGAAAAAGTAAAACAAAGATACACTACTACATATCTGCAAGAAAATACTTCACATAAAGTTGATTCTGAGTATATCATTGCTGCTCCAGGCAGGGCGGGTTCTAGTTTTTTGATGTCACAAATTAATGAACTTGGTATCAAAGTAGATCATCAACCAATAGATATTGGAGTTAGGGTCGAAGTATCCAAAGTTCTAATGAAACCAGTAATAGAGGTTAATAGAGATCCAAAGTTTCATATCTATTCTGAAACATATGATGATTTTGTAAGAACTTTCTGCACAAACCATGAAGGATATGTAATGAAAGAGCAGTACGATGGATACGTTGGAGTAAATGGACATTCAATGAGAGATATAAAATCTCAGAATAGTAACTTTGCTTTTCTTTCAAGGGTTACACTGACATCACCTGTTGAAGATACAACATCATATGGTATATCGATTGCAAAAATTGCCACAGTTCTTGGTGGTGGTGAACCCCTAGTGCAGAGATTTGGAGACTTAAAGAGAGGCAGAAGATCCACACCTGAACGAATTAGAAGAAGCAACATAAAGCCTACACTTCTATCGGCTACTCCAGGGGACATAGCCATGGCATTACCCTATAGAATAGTCACAAATTTAATTGAATCACTTGAAAGACTGGATAATGTACTTCCGGGAGTGGGAAGTGATTCAACACTTCTTTATGCTCCTGAAATTAAATTCTATGGAATAAGGGTAAAAGTGGATTCATCAATGGAAACTAATTTACCAAATCTTTTTGTTGCTGGTGATGGAGTTGGACTTTCACGAGATATAGTAAATTCTGCAGCCACTGGGGTTCTTGCGGCGGAAGGAATACTAAAGAAGGAGAGCAAACCTTGAAAGCCATCCAATATATATTCATGGATATAGATGGAGTTCTTTATAGGGGAGAACACACTATTAATGGGGCTAGAGAATTTATTGATTATTTGATTGAAGAAGGAATAAAATTTATTTGTGTAACTAACAATTCTGCCAAAACACCTGCTGACTATTCAAAAAGATTGAAAGACATGGGCATAAATATAGGAGAAAATCAAATAATAAATTCTGGTGTTGCTACTGTCGAATTTTTGAAAGATACATTCCTAAAAGAAAAAGAAAACTTAAGTGCATATGTGGTTGGTGGCGAAGGTTTGGTATCGCTCATAGAAAATTCTGGGATAAGACTAGAAGAGATTAATCCTGATCTAGTAGTTGTAGGGTGGGATATCAATTTCACATATGAGAAGATGAAGAAGGCATTCCTTGCAATCCAAAAGGGTGCAATATATATAGGAACGAATCCAGATATGACTTATCCCTCGCATGAGGGTATACTCCCTGGGTGTGGTGCAATTTTATCATCAATAACATCTGCCAGTGGCGTTGAACCAATAATAATAGGGAAGCCCAAAACTTTAATTATGGAAATGGCAGCCAAAAGAATTTCATCAAAAAAGGAACAAAGCTTGATGATTGGGGATAGGATTGATACAGATATTTTGGCTGGAAGAAACTTTGGCATTAGAACTGCACTTGTCTTAAGCGGTGTTGTTGATAAATCAGAAGTATCAAAATCCCGTATTAAGCCAGATTATGTCTTTGAAGATATGATGGATTTATATCTTAATTTAAAAAAATCTAGAAAGGTGCAAAAATGAAATACAATAAATTATTAGTTTTATGTTTGATTCTAATTTTTTTACTACCTCTATGTCTCAATACATCTCTTGACAACTGGAATACAAGCATAAAAGTTGCAAATTTAAGATTATCAAAAGGCATAGAATATTACAACATCTCTTCAAACGCTTATTCAATTCAAGATATGGACAACGTTATCGTTTATGCCGACAAAGCTATACTAGAGTTTTCAACAGCCATAATAGCCCTTGAGAATGCAATGGGCGAAGCCCAGAAATCAAAAAAAGACTGGTTGATAATTTACACTAATTACTATCTAAAGAAAGTCCAATCTCTAAAAAACGCAGCTGTTGAGATAAAGATTTTGAAAGAGTATTATCAAAATGGTCAGGAAGATGGAATTGTTCAATCAATGAATAATATAAGACAGTATGAAAATGAGTTCAAAGAATATGACCTCAAGATGGAGGACATAAAAAGAGACCACATATCGGAATTTCAGTAACTACTCTCTTTTCTTTTCAACTATTTTTTCAGGATAGGTAAAATATGGCCCCCCAAGATGATTAATGAATTTTACCTTTTCGATATCAACACAATCTTTGTACAAGTCCTTTTCGATTTCACAATGGACTATCTCACCAATAAAGAGGTAGTGATCACCGCACAAGATTGAATCGACGACCTTGCACTCAATAAAAGCAAAGCATTCTTTAATTGAAGGACAAGATACCTTTTTTCCTTTAACTTCTTTTAGCTTAAATGCTTTAAACTTATCAATATTCCTCCCACTTTCAGATCCGCATTGTAGAACTTTATCTAAAAGTCCAATTGAAGGAATATTTATCGTAAATTCTATAGAATTTCCAATTAAGATATGTGAAAGTTTCTTTGTTGAAAGTGAGATTGAAACAAGCGGAGGAGAATGGGAAACTGGGCTAGTCCAGGCAGCAGTAACAATATTGGACTTGCCTTGGTATTTTGAAGTGATTAAAACTAGTGGTCCGGGATTTAATAACCGGAGCCCGTTTAGATTATCAATTCTAATTTTCATTCTATCTTGTATCCTATTTTTTCCAAAAAATCTCTTCTTTCTTTCTTTTCGTTTTTGTCTTCAATCTTCTCGGCAGAACTTCCATCAACAACACCTATAACGGAACTACCGAGATTAGTTTTAGCCACAATAACTTGGAAAGGATTTTCACTGGCTCCATACACAGTACATACGGAAGGGTAATTTTTTATGTTATTTAATACATTAATAGGAAAAGCGCCCCTCATCATTATAACGAATATATGTCCCGCTCCTATCTTCAAAGCAGCATTGGCAGCAAGTTCCTTCAGGTGTTCATCGTTTCCTGCAACTCTTGTGAGTTTAGGCGTGGCTTCATTCATTGCAACGCCAACCTTAATACTTGCAACACAGGTCAGAAGGGTTCTTGCAAGATCATCAACAGTATATATAGAAAAGTTCCCTTGACCAACTACAAACTCAACACCTTCGTCCTTCTTTATGTCAATAACATTTATTTCCATAATATCTACCTTTTTCAAATATTAAAGATTTAATCTATACATCTATTGAGAGCTTCGAATGCAAGTACCATATCCTTCTCATCTACGACAAAAATAGTATCCATAAAACAGCTCATAGTTTCAATAACATTTATTCCAACAGAGGAAAGATTTGAAGACAGATAGGATACCACCCCAGGGGTATTCCCAATATCCTCTGGACTCTTTACCGATATTTCAACTAGATTTTTAGATACTCTCAATACATTCTCTTTACCTATAAGATTTGTAACATCCTCAAGATAGTCTTCAAGTAAGATTAAGGTTATACCTTGGGAGCCTTGGATAATATTGATTAGATAGCCCTCCGAAAGAGTCTTCTTTAGCACTGGTTCAAGTTTCATGAAAACATGCCACCCAGGTTTTAAAGTAACAGTAGCAACTTTTGTCTTTATGTTGATCCTACTCTTCTTAAGAATTAGTTTAATTTTTTTCTCAAGAAAATTTTTTTCTTTTTGTAACTCTTCAGCATATCTTCTTGATGCTATAAGGACCGCAACCATATTGTCTATTTTGTATTCTTCCATTATCATCCGTGAAAGGGCAGAATAATTTATGATTCCATACTTAAGACAGTCCATTATAGAGGGATGTGCACCTATATATTCTCTAACTATTTCCGCAATGCTTTTTTTGTCTTGCACAATTATTATTTGTATGATACTATATTTAAATGTTCTGAATATGGGTTCTTATGCAATTTCGTGACCTAGACTTTTATAAAATTAGCTTATGCAAGTCGAAGTCTCTTTGAAAATTTATTGCAAAAAGTCCTTAGTCTAACCCAAAATTGTCTTTCATAAATTTTCTTATTTCTTCGTAGCATTGATAAAATGTTTCTCTTGGTACCGCAATATCATTATTACTAAGAATCTTAATATAAGATATTATAGTATTCGCATATGAATTTGGAACTTTATTACTCTCTTTTTTTAGATTATTTGAAGATTGTAAGATTCCATTAACATAAACTTTTGCAGTTAATCCCAAACTAGATTCAACTTTAGCGTCAGTATGTCTTGAATCCATTTGAGTTGTTTTATAATGTCTAAGGTCACTCGAAAGTTCTGTTATCTTTGAAGTTGCAGTATTATTTTTTGATTTTTCATCATAATTAAATAAATGGTCTTCTTTTGTAACAAGTTCCTTGTATTTATCATGCTTTAATTTTTCTCTCATAGAATAAACTATTTGAGAAAAAGCAAATAAGTTATACAAATCTTCTTCAGCATTACCTGTCGGACTGTCTATATGTTCTTTTGAAATCTTTAACATTTTCCAATACAAAGGTATTTCGTATTTTCTCTCATCTGAAATATCTTTCATCCTTTGTCGGTAGTAAGAAAGTTAGTTGGTGCTACAATCTTAACCACTATCGACGGACTTTAATCCATTGGACTTTCTTCAGTAGTAGGGAATGGATAAGACTTAAAAAAGTTTTTCAATTTATCTTGTAAATATTGAGGTTGTTTTTCTATCTGATATTTTTTACAAAATAAATAATTTGGTGGGAATCCTACTATGTTTTCAGGCTTTAGTACCTGTATACCAGATTCTAAAAATTTTTGTTCTAATAAATGTATATCTCTGGTTATAAATGTATCAGCATTACATTTCTTTGCACATTTTAATTGGATAGCATCTTCCAAAGATATTCCTAATTTTGGGGATAAATCAAACGCTTTGTGAAATTCATCGTCTGTTAGAGACTCAACATAAAAATGTTTTTTATATATAAGAATATTTTTTGCACTTTCTGATCCATCAGTGTTACTTTTTTCACAACGATTACTTACCGCCGACAGAGCTATATCGATAGTTTGTTGACTAATAATTCCAATAAAATCTTTTTTGATAATTTTATTAATAAGTACAGTACTTCCATACCATAAAGGATACCCATCATCACAGTATCTCAGTTGTACCGAGTCTAAAAAACAACATACATCTATAAAAATTCTTTTTGGCTCGAACTTTTTTATTGGATTAATTTTTCTATTACATTTAACAAAATTAGGCAGTAATCCAGTTTCTTTGAAACTATCAACTTTTATTAGTTCCTTTAAAAAATCTGGATTACCTGTTGTCAATCAAATATCCTCCCTTCATTAGAACAGGAAACAACGTTTTTACTCCAGTATAACATGCTTCCTGCGTTGGTGCAAGGGCAAAAATTTCTAGGACTAATGGGTCTAAAGACTCCAAAAAATTTTTATATTCTACTTCATCCTCTACGAAATCTGCGGTGTCCTTCAATATGCGGGATATTAAGATTTCTTTCTTGTTGTCCGTTTTTGCCACCATTTTAATTACCTCTACTTAAAACCTCTAGGTATAACCTTTTTAAGGTTACCCATTACATTTGCGTTTTTTCTCATAAAATTTCCTCCTTTTTTCTTTATATTATTATCTATTTTACGGTATAATTTACGCCGTAAAGCTTAAATACTAGAAAGTTCTACTATTTTATGGTGCTACAATGGTATTAACCACAAACAGTAGAATGATTAGGGGCTATGCAATAATAGCCAAAGGGGACGAGCCAATCTTGGTAAGTTCTGACGAGTTTAAAATCCACTCGCAAAGTGGAAAAGGATATTATTTGGTAAGGCACGGCTACAAGATATGGACATGCAACTGTCCCGACCACTTTTACAGGCGTATAGAGTGCAAGCATATCAACGCCGTCAAGTTCTGGATGAAACTTAAAAGTAGGCTTGAAGATGAGGCAAAGGCACGGATCTTCACACCAGAGACGGACACAGAAACTAAATGCCCGAACTGCAACTCCACAAACTTAGCAAAGAAAGGATTTAGAAAGAATAAGAACGGCATGAAGCAGATGTACCAGTGCAAGGAGTGCAACAAAAGATTTTCAGTCGATGACGGATTCAAGTACAACACAAGCGACCAGAGGGTAATAACACTCTCACTCGATTTATACTTCAAAGGTCTATCACAGAACAATATAACACAGCACTTGGCGCAGTTCTACAACGTGACGGTCAATCAGTCCACAGTCTCACGATGGATAAGAAAGTACCTAACCTTGATTTCAGACTACACAAAGACACTAACTCCCGACGTATCGGGCATGTGGGCGATAGACGAGATGGCCTTGAAGTGCAACGGCGAGTGGAACTGGCTCTGGAACTTGATGGACACCGATACACGCTTTTTGATAACATCAATGATTTCAGAGGGCAAGACTAGGGATGTTGACACTGCAAGACTACCACTCAAAGAGGCAAAGCAAATCACAGGCACAACACCAGACATCTTAATTTCTGATGGATTAAACGCATACAAAGAGGCAGTAAGAAAAGAGTTCCAGATGCACAGAAAAGGTGACGGTAGGAACACTACACACATCAGGGAAATAGCAATCACGAACAAGGAACGAAACAACAACAAGATAGAAAGATTGCACGGTTCAATGCGACAGAGAAACAAGGTGCAGAGAGGGCTAAAGAATATCGAACCATCAAAGGATTTTGTTGACGGCTTCAAGGCGTACTACAACTTCATACGACCCCATCAAGCCTTGAACGGAAAGACGCCTGCACAGATGGCGGGTATTGAGCTAGGTCTTGACGGCAACAAGTGGGAAGGATTGATTAAGCAGAGTGTGAGGGTAAAAAGATGAGTGAAATAATATCTAAAGTAGCAAGGTCAAAGAAAGAGTATAAATCCCTTAGAACTACAGTACCATCTGAAATAAGCTTCTATCTAGGGCTTGAAGATGGCGACAGTATAGTTTGGGAAAAGAAAGAAGTTGAAGGTAAGAAAGTTATTGCCGTAAGAAAGCAGTAACTTTTATTTTTTATTTTATTTCTTAGTAAATTATTTAAGGAATAAAAATTAATTTTTTATATGAAACATAAAACAACTTTTTTTGAAGTGATTTGGCTAAACATTATATTTGCACTAATTTATTTCTTTGGTGTAGTAAAACTTTGTTTTGAATTTGTATTGAGCTGGTTATTTAAAACAGAAATAAAATTAGACTTCTTGAGTTTTATCGTTACATTAGTCACTAAATATAATCGTATCATAATTGTAGTTTGGATATTCTTTTGTTTAGTTTATCTTTATTCGTATATCAAAGATAGTCCAACACATACAAAAAGAGTGTAATTACAAGCAAAGCTACTAGAAGCCACCCTAAAATTAGGCTGTCTACCCCCATACAAATAAACAATCCTAAAATACTTACTCCTGTTATTATATGCAATCTTTTTCTTTTTGATTGTTTAAACCATATACCAGATATTTTTTCCATATTTATCACTCTCCAGTTTTAATCAATTTTTTAGAAACACATTTCAGACCTCGAAATGCATAATCCGAAGAAATTTTATTGCAAAAACGGTAAAAGCCTCGAATTTGCATAAGAACCTGAATATGCCTATATTGAATAATTATACCAAAATCCTTAAATTATGTTTATTATAACTATTTTTGTTGTTTTTATGTCAATAAAAAATCCAAAGACTCTTAGAGAAAAGACAAGATATGTCAGTTTTAAAATAGAAGGGGGGAAAGACTTTAAAAGAGAGGACCTAGTTAAAGCTATCTGGAATTCAGCCATTGATTTTTTAGGAGAGTTTGGTGCTTCTGAAATAGGTCTTTGGGTTAAGGAGTATGATGAAAGTAATAGATATGGCATAATAGAAAGTAATATAAAATCATTGTACAAAGCTATATTTATACTATCACTTACTAAATCTGTAGGTAAAGAAAAAGTTAATATATTGCCTCTTTGTGTATCAGGAACTATAAAGGGGTTAGAGAAAAATATTAAGTCTAATGTTAATTAGTTTATGGAGGTAAATACATGGCATTTGTTCCACCCGCATCTGGTTATGACCGGGCAATCACCGTTTTTAGTCCAGATGGAAGTTTGTATCAGGTTCAATACGCTGGCGAGGCAGTAAGAAGGGGCGCCACCGCTATAGGTATTAAATGTAACGAAGGAGTTGTCCTTTGTGTTGACAAGAGAATCCCTTCAAGGCTCGTTGAACCGGAATCATTTGAGAAGATATTTCAAATAGATGATCATCTTGCTGCAGCTACTTCAGGAATAATAGCAGACGCAAGAATACTTGTCGACAAGGCAAGAATCGAAGCGCAGATTCATACATTAAGTTATGATGAAAAGATGTCTGTAATGATGCTGGCAAAGAAGATTGGAGATTTAAAACAGATGCACACACAGTATGGCGGATTAAGGCCATTTGGTGCTTCTTTGATTCTTGCAGGTATCAATTCAGAAGGGCCTCAGATATTTGTAACTGAGCCTTCAGGTGCCTATCTTGAGTGGAAAGCTACGGCAATAGGCGCAGGAAGATCCGTTGCAATGGAAATATTTGAAAAAGAATATTCCCCTGAAATATCAATTGAAGATGCAATTATACTTGCTTTGAGAGCCCTTAAAAAATCAATAGAGGGGGATTTAAGCAAGAGCAATGTCGAAATGGCCGTAATAAGCATGGAAGATAAGAGATTTAAAAAAATGAATGAAGATACATTAAATCTCTATATCGAGAAAGTTAAAGAGATAAAAGAAGAGGAGGATAAGGAGTAGATTGTTTGATATCTCTAGATGATGCAGTTACTGCAAAACTCAAGTACCAAGGGGAACATTTTGAGATATTAGTTGATCCCAAAAAGGCCCAAGAATTTAAGGGAGGAAATGAAGCAGACGATTTCCTCGCTACTAATTTTATTTTTAAAGATGTAAACAAAGGAGATAAAGCATCTCCGGAGTCTCTTAAAAAAGCATTTGGTACAGATAATGTAACTGAGATTTCAAAAATTATCCTAAAGAAAGGAGAAATACACCTTACTACCGATCAGAGAAGGGCAATGATGGAAAATAAGAGAGCCCAGATCATTTCATATATATCGAGACATGCAATAAATCCTCAGACAGGCCATCCACACCCACCACAAAGAATAGAAGCTGCTCTAGAAGAGGCAAGAGTTCAAATAGACATGTACAAGAGAACTGAAGACCAAATAAAGCAGATAATTCATTTATTGGCCCCAATTCTACCTATTAAGATTGAAAATAGAAGAATTGGCGTAAAAGTTCCTGCTGAACATGCACCCAAAACAATGGGATTTGCAAAGTCTCTTGGTACTATTATTAAAGAGGAATGGGGAAGAGACGGCTCTTGGATGTTTGTAATTGAAATACCGGCCGGATTACAAGATGACCTTTTCAATAAGTTGAACAGTGCTACAAAAGGAAACGTTGAGACAAAGATAATGGATAAATGATACGGAGAGATAATATTGGAATTTTTAGTAAAAGACAGATCTATTGTCACGCCAGGTATGGCTATTGCAAAGGGCCCTTTTAGATACGAATATGGAATTGATAAATTCGAGGATACGATAATATCTTCTGTCTTAGGAATAGTTTACATTGAAAACGAAAATGTTAAGGTAGTTCCACTGGAAGGCAAATATATGCCAAAAAGGGGAGACGATGTAATTGGAACGGTTGTAGGCATAAATCCTCTTAGTTGGGATTTAGATATAAATGCTCCTTATTTAGCCAATCTTCATGTCCAAGATGCTTTGAGGTATGTCAAAGATACTTCAAATCTTGAAAGGATATTCAAAGTAGGCGATGTAATATATGCAAATGTGAGAGATGTCGGAGAATCTTCAGACATTGTTTTGCAGTCAAAGGAAAGACCTTATGGCAAAATGAAATGGGGGAGAGTTGTAAAAATTCATGCCACAAGGGTACCCCGAGTAATTGGTAAAAAAGGATCTATGATTAAATTATTGAAGCAAATGACCAAATGTGAGATTATGGTTGGCCAGAATGGCAATATATGGATCAAGGGCGAGAGACAAATGGAAGATGTTGTTGAGAGAGCCATTCTGAAAATTGACAAAGAAGCCCACATACCAGGACTAACAGACAGAATAAAAAAAATACTTGAAGCTGAATTATCAAGATAATATTAGGTGTTATATATGGAGAAAGACATAAAGTTCTTTACTAACGGCAAGAGACTCGATGGACGAGCCGTAGATGAATTGAGAAATATAAAGATTGAAGTTGGAGTTTTCAAAAGAGCAGATGGCTCATCTTACATTGAATGGGGCGGAAATAAGATTTATTGTGCTGTTTATGGCCCAAGAGAAGCTTACCCAAGATTTCTTCAGAAATCTGACAGGGCCATACTGAAGTGCAGATATAATATGGCTTCATTCGCAGTTGAAGAGAGAAAAAGACCAGGCCCAAGCAGAAGGGGGGTAGAAATAGGCAAAGTAACACAAGGTGCATTAGAACCTGCTCTGTTACTAGAAAATTTCCCAAAATGCATGGTTGAGGTTAATATTGAAGTTGTCCAAGCAGACGCTGGAACAAGATGTGCAGGAATAACGGCTGCATCTGTTGCACTTGCCAATGCAGGCATACCTATGAAAGAATTGGTACCCGCATGTGCGGCTGGAAAAGTTGACGATAAAATTGTATTGGATCTCTGTAAAGAAGAGGATAACTACGGTCAAGCAGATTTGCCATTGGCACTACTTCCAAGAAGAAACGAATTTAGTCTTTTACAGATGGACGGAGACCTATCAGAAGAGCAGCTTGAAGAAGCTTTAGACCTCGGTAGGAAAGGATGTCTTCAAGTATATGAAATTCAAAAGGAAGCACTAAAGAAAAAATACATAACGGAGGATGTGTCAAATGAGTAGTGTTCTTTCAGATATCAAGAAAGATTATATGATAAGCCTCTTGAAAAACGGCAAACGTGAAGACGGGAGAGGCCTTAATGACATGAGAGATCTAAAGATCGAACTTGGCATTATAAACAAAGCCGAAGGATCAAGTTTTGTCCAGATTGGAGATACAAAGGTAATTGCCGGAGTTAAGTGTGACACTGGAGCACCATTCCCTGACACACCCAATCAAGGTGTTTTTACAACTAACGCAGAATTGATTCCAATGGCATCCCCTGATTTTGAGGCAGGCCCCCCAAGGGAAGACTCAATAGAACTTGCAAGAATAGTTGACAGAGGAATCAGGGAATCAGGCGCCGTTGATTTCCAGAAATTAGTTATTAAAGAAGGAGAACTTGTTAGAGTTTTGTTTGTTGATATACACATAATGGATTACAACGGAAACCTATTCGACGCAGCTGGGATTGCAGCTATAGCAGCTCTTCATAACACCAAAATGCCAGTATTAGACGAAGAAGGGAAGAAAACAGAAGAACTAATGCCTCTACCTATGACTAAAATCCCTATACCTTGTACATATGCAAAAATAGCAGATTCAATATTATATGATCCCTCAATGGAAGAGGAAAGTGTAATGGATTCAAGAATAACTGCAACCACTGAAGACAATGGAAGAATCGCCGCAATGCAGAAAGGGGACGTAGGAAGCTTTAAAAAAGAGGAGATTTTAGACATCGTCAGACGATCAAAGGTAAGGGGCGACGAAGTAAGGTCCCTTCTAAAAGAAAAATTTTCTGAAATGAGGTGATGTTCATGGCAGTTTCAAATAAATCAAGCAGTGCCGGAAGATTTGGGCCAAGATATGGTAGAAAAATTAGAGTTAAGATTTCTAACATCGAAGCCCAGATGAGACAAAAGCACAAGTGCCCACAATGTGGAAGAAAATCTGTAAAAAGGATAAACACTGCAATATGGCAATGCTCAAAGTGTGAGACTACATTTGCTGGAGGCACATATCTCCCAGATACGCCAATGGGAAGGGTTTCACAGAAAGCATCTGTAAAGTAGGAAGTGAGTAAGTGTATAAATGTATTGAGTGTAAAAGAATACTCACCCCGACGGAACTTGAGGATATAAGGGGAATTAAATGTCCCTACTGTGGTAACAGAATATTCATCAAGATGAGGCCTGAAATGGCAAAGACAGTCCCAGCTCGTTAATTATGATGTTAATCTCAACTTCTAGAAGGCCATCAACAAGGACTAGATCTTTTGTTAAAGAGCTACTAGGAGTTATACCTCTTTCTTTTCAGATCACAAGAGGTAAAAAATCTATTGAAGAATTAAAAGATATTGCTGTTCTTAAGGGTTGCAGAAGATTGATGATAGTAGAATCAAAAGATGGTAATCCTTCTGCACTTTCTTTTATGTATATTGACAAGAAAGATTGGAAATGGCTAGGCGTCATAGATATTTCTGTTTCTCTTAGAAGAGAAATGAGCATAAATAATAAATTAGATTCCTTTGATGACGATCTACCCTTACTTATCCAGGGTGATAAGAGTGAATCTTTTGATTTCATGAAGGAGATGTTCTTCTGTCAAGATTATGAAGGTGAACAAGAAGGTCCCGTTCTATTGTGGAATGGAGATTATATCAATTTCTTAAGGGACGATATTTCAAGTTCTCCTATTGGCCCTAAAATTAAAGTATCAAAATGGAAGCGTTTAACCTGACGGCAGTAACAAGAAATAAATCCAGAGGGGTCCGTGCGGAATATGAAGTCAAGAAATATCTTCTTGAAAATGGATATTTTGTCTTTAGCAAAAGAGTGAGCCAAAGCGGGCCAGACATCATAGCCATAAAGGATGAAAAGGTAATTGTAATGGAGGTCAAAAACACCAAACTTTCATGTATCAAAATCAAGAACTCACAAATCAATTCGCTTTTAGACACGGCAGCTGAAATATCAAAGAAGACCGTCCTTTATCCAAAAACAATTCTTGCAGTGAAGTTTTCTTCAAAAAAGCCAGGATGGACCTTTATTTTAATTAAAAATCAGATTTATGAGGATAAAATTATAAGAAAAGAACAGGAAAATCTATTAGAATTAAGCAAAGGCTTAAAAAGTTTTATTTAACAGTTAGGTAAAAGAGAGGGTTAGATGCAAGGACAATCAAACACATTTTATTCAAAAGGATCTAAAAGATTCAAACAAAAAATATATTCGAGAAAAACTAAAAAATTAAACATGGCAAGAGTTTCAGATTTCAAATGGGACCTGAACCAAATATTGAATAAAATGCCTGAAGATAAAGCTGGCCTAATCCGTGGACCTTTATACGCCAAAGCATCAAAAATAGGTTTTGACGAAGCTAAAAAGTTCTTAAAGGACAAGGAAGACGAAGGATTAATAGACAAGGACATTGCATTTGATATTTTGAGAGTCCTGACCAAATATTCAAAATTTAGATAATCTTTTTCTTAATATCTCTATACCTTGATTAATGAAAGATTTTTGAGGTAATAACTTTATATTGCAAGATGTTCTTAGAATACAAATATTAGATATGAGGGTTTGATGATAAGATGTCATACAATCCAAAAAATGATTACTACAAAACTGTAGGAGAAATTGAGCCATCATCTACCGTTCGTGAGATCAAGAAAGCTTATCGGAAAAAAGCCTTAGAATACCACCCGGATAAAAATCCTGGAAAAGAAGAATGGGCCAAAAACAAATTTCTTGAATTAAAAGAAATTTATGAAACTCTCCTAGATAAAGAGAAAAAAGCAAAATATGACAAAGAAAGAGAGAAATATCTATCTGTTAAAAAACCTGTTAACTATGAAGGCCGTTCTGGGTGGACATATACTACAAATGTTGACATAGACTCTTTAGGAATTGATCCTATCCAAAGAACATTTGTTAGGAGTAGGCCTACTGTAGTCTATGACTATTCAAAAAATTCAAAACAAATCCTTATTAGAGTCATTGTTTATTCTGCCACGTTTATCATGGTTTTAGCGACGATATACATGCTGATGATCCTTAGGCAATTATAGCCTTCTTTTCGATGTACTTTTCCACCATCTTTGCATTCAATAGTGGTAGTTTTAATTTTATTAAAGTTTTTTCTGCAGCAATTCTCTTCAAGATATCTTCTGCATTTTTGTCTGAAGATATTCTTTCCAAGCTAGAAAGAAATTCTGGAGAATTTAATTTTGAAAGTGCATTGGCAATGTCTTCTTCTTTGAATCTGCCCTTGTTTGGTATTATATCCTCTACAAGTCCATCAAGGGATTTCATATCAAACTTCTCTGACATGTAGTCGTAGATTTTGTTATTGAAGGATTCCCTTATTGAGAGAAGAAGCATAGCTATATCAAAATCCTCCGTTAATTCGTCAATTTCCATTCTCTTAACGCACTTCCAACCACTATAGTTACCAAGAAAATGAATCATCTGCTTATCAGAACCGGCCTTGCTTTCTTTGTCCTCAATGGGATTCTGTCCGAGATAATTATCGAGGACATCAGGTGTAAGTCTTTCAATCCCTAGCTTTTCCAACATCATTTCAGTAAGCATTCCCTTTGCAATGTCTTTAGCTTCTTTTATCTGTGCAATTTCTGATAATTTTTTAGTTGTTGTAGGCGATTTTGCTTTGTAAAGGGCTTTAGAAATAGTTTTTTCGTCCCTTACTATTGAATCAACAATGTCTTGTATATACTTTATATTAAATCCCTGGCCCAAATATTCAAATATTTTTTCATTAAATGATTCCCTTATAGAGAGTAATAATCTTGCAATATCAAGTTTTTCTTTTCCATCAAGGGATTCAAAACTTTTGTAACACTTCCATCCCTTGTAATTACCAATAAACTCAACCTTTTCTGGTAGAGGCATTATATCACCTAACTTCTATTGTGTAGAGGATACTTAAAAGTATTTACTGAATTAA
>JAHKLW010000062.1 GCA_020854815.1 Methanofastidiosum sp.
ATGCAACATATCTAGTTAATGCGGTAAGGCCAAAAACAAGATTTGTTTCAGTAATTGGTTCTTATGGTTGGGGTGGAAATACAGTTGAAGTTCTAAAAGGATTAATTTCGAGTCTTAAGGTTCAATTAATCGAGCCAGTTTATATCAAAGGCTATCCACAAGATATTGACTTTAAATCACTAGATAAGCTAGCAGAGGAGATAAATAAAAAACATAAAGAGATAGGATTGGGAAGATAATGATTTAATAAATGATTAGAGGGATTTTATGCAAGAAAAAACTAAGAAAAATTTAATGGAAGCTTTTGCAGGAGAATCGCAAGCAAATAGGAAATATCTTGCTTTTGCAAGTACAGCTGATCAGGAAGGATATCCGGGTGTTGCAAAACTATTTAGAGCTGCTGCTGCCGCAGAAACTGTCCATGCGCATGCCCATCTTAGAGCGCTAGGTGAGATTAAAACAACAAAAGATAATCTAATGGAAGCAATTTCTGGGGAGACTCATGAATTTGTAAGTATGTACCCCAAGATGATTGAAGAGGCTAAAGCAGAAGGAGAAAAAATAGCTGAGAAATCTTTTGTTTTTGCAAATGAAGTAGAAAAGATACATGCTGGACTTTATAAAAATGCTCTGGACACTATAGATAAATTTCCAGTCAAAGATTACTATGTTTGCAGTGTCTGCGGTTACACTATTGCTGATGAAGCACCAGAAAAATGCCCAGTTTGCGGAGCAATGAAAAAAGCATTTAACAAAGTAGATTAATTATTTTTATAATTAATCAATAAACTATTAATCAGAAGCATTCAAAGCCATTTGCTCTTCAAGAGATTCAAGCTTTATTCTTATATCTTCTTTTTCAGTTCTTACGGCTATCAAGGAGTAGAGACCTTTTATTCCTTTAATGGGGCCAATTTTTTGCACCTCGAGATTTCTTAACTCTTCGTTGTCGGTCACTTTTGTTTTCACAAGGATGTCCCATTCGCCCGAAACCTCATGGACTTCAAGCAATTCATCAATCATTGCGAGCTCTTTCGAAATCCTTCCAATTTCCTTTATACTGTCAATTGAAACTCTTATCCAAGCAGTTGTAAGTTTACCGCATTTTTTTGCATCTAGTAAGGGAACAATTCCTTTAATAATACCAAGTTGTCTAAGTCTTCTTGTTCTATCATAAACTGTAGATTCAGCAGCCCCTATCTTCTTTGAAAGATCTTTATAAGAAATAGTTGCATCTTTTTGAAGTTCAGTCAAGATGTCTTTATCCAGATTATCTAATTTAATTGGTAGTTCTGATGCCATTTTATCACTGAATATCTTTTGTATTAATTAATAATTATAAATTTAAATATTTTTCGGATAAAAATTATTTAAAGTCGTTTTCTTTGAAAGAGAAATAACTGAATTTATCACAAAAATTATTTATGGAACCAACTTATTAACTCGCATAAAATGAATTTGAGTTCAGAAGGTTTTTGCCAAATGCTACTAGGTTTATGTTTCCAAAGAATAGAAACAAAGAATATCCCAAGAATTGCATAATGTGTTACAACTCTTATTTTAGGGGATTTAGTTTTGGAGTAAAACTTAGATAAATTATGCATTGTGTTCATTGTCACTCTAGTTCCAATGCTAATTGTTCCAGGTTCTTTCATTAGTTTCAGCTTTTGAGTTTATACTTATCTAAAGATTAAAAATAACATATAAAATTTATTATTCAAAAAGAAAATAAGTAGGGGCCGGGGCCGAGATTTGAACCCGAGTCATGGGATCCACAGTCCCATAGGATAACCAAGCTACCCCACCCCGGCCATCAGAAAACCTAGAGTTGGGATGTTTATAAATGTTATGGGAGTATCCGCTCAACGAGCCACTTGGGATCAAAAGGCTCTAGATCGTCATACCCTTGACCAGTTCCAATAAAAAGAATAGGTTTGCCTGTAATATAACTTATTGAAAGAGCGGCGCCGCCCCTAGAATCAGCATCAACTTTAGTTAATATTGAACCATCCAAACCAATTTCAGAAAACTTTTGCGCTTGCTCTGCCACAGCATTGCCTGCAAGAGCATCCCCAACAAATATTTTCATGTCGGGATTTGATACCCTAACTAATTTCTTCATTTCATCCATCAGATTTCTATTCATTTCTGAACGGCCAGCTGTGTCTATCAAAACAACATCAATGCCCCTCGCCTTTGCATGATTTATTGCATCAAATGCAACGGCCGCAGGATCGGCCCCATAATTATGCTTTATTACCTTTATACCAATATTTTCGGCGTGTAGACAAAGTTGCTCAATTGAACCTGCCCTGAAAGTATCAGATGCTGCTATCACAACTTTGTATCCCTTATCATTTAATAATTTAGCAAATTTAGCTATGGTCGTAGTCTTGCCAGTTCCATTGAATCCAACAAAAGCTATAGAGAATATTTCTCCTGCTTTTCTCTTTTTTTCTATTTCTTTAAAGACATTATATTTTTTGTATTCAAGGATTTCGGTCAATGTTTCTTCTACGGCTATTTTTACAAAATCTTTTTTGTTTGAAGTTAATCCAATCTTTTCTCCAGTGAGTTTTTTCTTTAATTCGTTGACTATTTTCTCTGAAACCTTCATAGAAACATCACTTTCTAGAAGTGAAAGTTCAAAATCTTCTAGAATTTTGTTAAGGTCTTTTTCAGTTATTTTTTTAGAACTAACACCCTCTACAAGACCTGAGAATTTAGATTTTAGAGAGTCAAACAAAGTATCAACTCATAAAAGAGATTTTATTATATCGATGTCTCTTATAATCCCTATTAGAGCCCCTTCTGCATTTATGACTGGTATTTGTTCGATATTATTTTTTCTCATTTCTTTCGCACATTTGCTGATAGGAGTCTTTCTTGTAATTGTTACAAGTTCAGTTGACATTACCTCTTTTATTGGTTTTAAAGGTAGTGTGAGTTTCTTTGAAACTATGTGTAATGCATTTTTAGGCTCCCAGGCCCAATCGTCGCCTTCGCCTGAAATATTAAGCTCAGTGGTCTTAAGTTCGTCTAAGAATTCACCAGATGACATTATATCTTGGGTATCAACTATACCAACTATCCCGCCATCTGTTCCCAGTACCATGAAGAAATTTGATTTACTATAAACCATGATCATGAGCGCGGATCTTAGAGGCGTGTCTTGCCAAATGCAAGGTACCTCTTCTTTAATATATTTTTGACATGGCTCGTTTAATTCAAGTTTTGATAAACCGTTCATTACAATATCCCTAACGGCCACGACCCCCATAAGTTTTCCATTGGAAATAACTGGAACCCTAGTTAAGTTATTATCTAAAAGGATCTTAGCAACTTTTTTTATAGTATCTCCTTCTTTGACTGACTTAAAGTTTCTAGTCATTACTAAAGCTATTTGGTCCTCATTAGGATTTTTTATTATGTCTTCCAAAGAAATTATACCTACAAGCTCTTTTTCTTTGTTAATAACTGGTAAATCTGGCTTCTTGTATTTTTGCATTTTTTCGAGTGCCTCATTTACTGTTGCGGGCATGGTGACTGAGATTACATCCTTAACCATTACTTCTTCTACTTTTATCATAATATCACGAAACAATTTAGTGGGCAGAACGTGCTTTAAGATAAAGTAGTATATATAAAGCTTTTTATATTTGCTCTAAGACATCCTGTTCATGGATCTTAGAACAGTTGCATCGATTTATAGTACTGTTGTTGGGACCTTAATGATTATAATGTGGACAGTTTTTTACTTTTCAGGAGCTATCAATAGAACCTTATAGAATTATTATGCATCTAATAGGTGAGATTGTAACTGCATTTTTATTAATAGGGGGCGGAGTAGGTCTTTATTATAAAAGAAAGTGGGGAACTACTGTATATTTTTTGGGAACAGGGATGCTTATCTATACTTTAATAGTAAGTCCGGGATACTATCTCCAAAATAATAATTTAGAATTTGTAGGTATGTTCACCTTGCTCTTTATAATCACGATCGTCCTGCTTATCTCAATTATAAAACAAGATGGATTGATGAATATATGAAAATTGGTGTATGTGGGATAGCCTGTGAAAAATGTCCAAAAATGATTACAAAACAATGCCCCAATGGAGATATTGGATGTGTTCCAAAAGAGAACAAATTCTGTAAGATAGCAACTTGTGCTTATGAAAAGAAAATAAATCTTTGTTTTGAATGCCCTGAGTTCCCTTGCGAGATAACAAAATCAGGACCAATAAGTATTGGGTACTGCCAGTATCTCGTAGGCAAATTCTAATCTTTACCTAAGAATTTATTAAGTAAATACTAAAATTATAATTAATGGGATGGAAAGAAAGAAAGGCTCTAAGAAAAAAAGTAGCATCTGCTAGAATAAAAGAACTTTTGCGACTGTCAGAGTTACAAAAAGATGATGGAATTTTATCGGCAAATTTCATTAAAACCGCAGTTGGAATATCTAGACGCCATAAAATAAGAATTCCCTTCAAAAATAAGAGAAGATTTTGTAAAAAATGTTATACTGTTTTTATTCCAGGGAAAACTGTAAGAGTTAGGACTGGCAAGGGAAAGGTGACCTTTACATGTCTAAATTGCGGCCATATAAAAAGGATACCCTATCTTAAAGAAAAGAAAATTCAAAAGGATATAAAGTTAGAGAATTAAATATTTGAATTAGACTTGTGTCAAAATCAAAGAGATAATTCTCCTTCGACAATATCATAAATAACTTTCTCAACACCTAAAAGATTTCCGTCAAGTACTTTAAGGGCATTATCAATCTTCTTTTCCTTGTCTGAATAAAGTGTAAAGATATCCATTCCTTTCGATACTTTTTGGCCTTTTTCAACATGGAAATAGATTCCTGCCCCTTTGTCATCCGGTGCTCCGCATGCTCTTGCTATCATATTAATCATTCTTGTATCCATGAAATCTATTCTTCCTTCAATTTCAGATTTCACTGTGTGATTATAGGTGCCAACAGGTATATCTTCTGGTTTAACTTTAGGATTTCCTCCTTGTTCACGTATAATCTCTCTGAATTTGGATAGCGCTTTACCACTATCAATCATTTTTTCAGCAATCTCTTTTCCTCTTCCTCGTTGCGCCTTGCTACCCATCTCAAAAAGTAATCCGGCTATTTCGCATGATTTTTCTCTTAGATCGTCAGGACCTTTTCCACCTAGTACATTTAAAACATCAATTGCTTCAAGTGCTGGGCCAATTCCTCGTCCGACTGGTTTTCCCCCGTATGTAAGCATACACTTTATTTCCATTTCTAGTATCTCACCTAAGGTAATAAAATCTCTTGCAAGTTTTTTTGCCACATTTGCATCCTTAATCTTAGCATTTTTACCAACGGGGATATCTATAACTACTTTTTCAGA
>JAHKLW010000063.1 GCA_020854815.1 Methanofastidiosum sp.
AAAAATCTAATGACAGGTAGAACTCTCCTCTTTTAACTAAACTCTCGTTGTATTTGCTCCAGTTGCGCTGCATAAAGCAGTAGGGTTTTTATGGGGTTTAAGCTTTTCGCTTCATTTGAGGTGAATTATTCAACAAAGCAAATAAAGATAATACCAATACTAAATTTAGTTGCATATATATGGATACTATTTGACTCTGAAAAACAGGGATTACACGACAAGATTGCTAATACCTTTGTTGTTAGAGAATAATCTTATTTATTTTCTTTTTTTATAAGAAATCTATTTAAGTTAGGAGTATCTTCTTTTTTCATGGTTTATTGTCCTAGATGTGGAGCCAATAATCCAGAAGGCACTCTTTACTGTAAAGAATGCAACGCATTTATTGGTGATGATGAAGAGAAAAAAATAATGACTGGGAATGTATATCCATCTATTAAGGATTATCCCGTGACATTATTATATTCGTATACAGAGCCCTCTTCACGTGCAGAGTTATTTATTAGAATTTTATATGTTTTTATTCTAGGCATTATTATTGAAGCCTGGGGAATTATTGCAGGTCTTGCCCAAATCTTTCAGTTTTTTTATGTCCTTATATATGCAAAGAAACATAAGGGCGCATTTGATTTTATGGCTGGATTTTTTAGATTCTACTTCAACGTGACGGCATATAGCTGTCTCATAACAGATAATAGACCGCCTATAACAAGTAAAGATGTCGAATATCCATGCAGAATTACATTCTCATTTGAGAAAGAATCAAAAAGATTGGAGCTTCTGGTAAGAATCTTTTATGGTTTTGTGCTATCTCTAATTGCATCTATGTGGGGAATGATACTGTACCTGATAGTATTCATTGAATGGTTTTACATTTTATTTACAACGAAGAAAAACTTTGGCCTTTGGGAGTTTTCAGTAAGATTTATTAACTTCTATATGAGAATCAATGCATATATTTCAATATTAACAGATGAAAGACCTCCTTTAACAGGTGACTAAATGGACCCCCTTTCCCTTCTTGCAATAGCATTTGCCCCAGGTTTGCTGTGGCTCTTTCTTTTTTATAAGAAAGACAAATATGAGCCAGAGCCAAAAAAACTAATTATATTGACATTTATCCTGGGAATAGTTGCGACAATTCCGGCAGGCATACTTAATACTTTGCTATTGCCATTTTCTATTGAGCAAGCAAATATTTTTTTACTATTCTTTGCAGCATTTTTTGTAATAGGTCCTGTAGAGGAAATATCAAAGTACATGGCAATTAGAGTATATGCCCTTAGGTCAAAGGAGTTCGATGAACCTATTGATGCAATGATTTATTCTATTGCAGCCGCATTGGGATTTGCAACCTTTGAAAATTTTTTATATATCTCCCAGTTTGGCCCATCGCTAATACTTATGAGGGCCATAACAGGTTGCCTTGGACACGCAGGATTCTCAGGGATAGTTGGGTATTATGTGGGAAAAGCGAAGTTTACCTCGCCAAAGAATAATAATGTAGTATTTAAAGGGATTGCAATAGCAGCGTTCTCACACGGACTGTTTAATTTTGTTTTATTTACCCAGACCATACTAGCTTTCTTATTTGTCCCTCTATTGATAGTGCTAGTATATTTCTTAACAAAAAGATTGGGCGAACTTTCTTCTGCGTCTCCGTTTAAACCTTCAGATCATTATGATTTCAAGTGCCCCAAATGCAAAAAAACTGTGTTATCTTCATCTAAATTCTGCCCAGAATGTGGATTTAAGTTCAAGAGATAATTTTTTATACCAAAATACATTTCACTATTTATCCCTTATAGCGAGGGGTTCATGAGAGGAAATCTTTCTTCTATGAGTGAAACAGCAAATATAAGGGTTATACCCTGTCAACGGTCACCCGGTGATGTGGCATGTCGCTTAGATGATTCGGGGGTTACAATGATGGGGATCAGCCCACCACGAGAGTTACCGAAGGAAGAGAGGATATCCGAACGATGAACTTCGGGGTTAGTTAGGTGGGCAACAAACAAATTATTTAAAAAAATCATTATAAAAATAAGAGAAATAAATTTATCTTTTATACGATTTCTGACGGTAACTTGTGAGATCTTCATTTGGCCGTGGGGCATAATCCCTTAGAATATTCAAAATTTCTCCGTCTGTTACACCGACGTTTTTTGATAGCTGGACCATATTATTCCTAATCTCAAATAATTTTTCTCTTGCAATATCTATTCTATCTATTGAAGGGTGGTCTCTTAAATATTCGAACTCTCGTGAAAGACCAGATATATCGACAGAGATAGATGTGATAAGATCCTTATACGGGTAATCACCTTTCGTTTGAAGTTCCTTGGCCAAGTCCTTTGCCCTGTAAAGCTGATATATGGCGGTAATTATCTGTAGTTTCTCCAGGTATTTTCCTCCAGGATATCCAACTTCGTAAAGTGCTGTTCTGATAGTCTTTAGGATCTCAATTTCCGTCTGATTCTTTAATTTTACATAGGTTCCATCAAAGATTGCCATATGATCACCATCATTTATGGTAATTAATGAGAAGATATAGTTAATCATTTTATTTAATAATGTTAAACAATAAAGGTAACATTTAACTAAATAATTTCTAATTAAAAATATTAAGATATAAAGGATTAATTAAATTAATTGGATTAACTATAAACATTGCTAGAATGCGTGCCGGTCATTATATCCTATAACCCGGCTCTGGGAATGTTTTGGGAAGAAATCATACGGATAAAGGCCTCTTTGTATCATTAGATCTTTTATCTCAGATTCATAATCACTCTTTTTGATTAAATCTGTAGGGCCTTCCTCTATTATAAAGAGGGCCTTGCATATCGGCTTTAAAATCCTGTAGCTTATCCCCATAAGAGGCGCAACATAGGATGCTTGAAACTTATCTTCAATCCGCCTCATGTCAGAAAGTTCTAATCTAGGGCTTCTGTCGTCTCTTCTGGTTCCATCTGCTATAATGTCAACAGTTACATCTTCCAAAAAAGACTCAATGACCCATTTGTGGAGAAAGGTGATGCCGTCATTTGCAAATCCATCCTTTTCAATTCTATCGACGGATTTTTCAAGCAACTCTCTATCGATTTCAAAAACTTTGAAAGGAAATTCAAGCGCTTTTGCAGTTTCTTCTGCATATTTCCAGTTTGAATTTATGCCAAAAGTTATAGTGTAATTTGTAATCTCGCAGGGAAGTATCTTCTTTAGAAAAATATTAGTAAGGGAGGAATCTTTCCCCCCGGAAAATAAGACAGCCGTTTCCATAACGACTAAATCCTTCTAATTCTAAACTCCTTCTTGTTGCTCATAAGAGCTCTTTCGAGGATCTGTTTTAGCATCGCGTCATCGACTTGCTTTGTGATTTTTCCTTGTTGGTAAAGCTGAATCAATAGAAGTTCTATCTGTTCCCCTTCCTCCTTTCTTGCCATCTTGACTCTTGTAAGTCTTTCTCTGGCTTCAGGCGTAAGAAGGGCACGCATTATTTGCTGCTTCTGAATCTCAAATTCCATCTTCTGCTGTCTAGCCTGTTCATTATCTACCGCTTGCTGTTGAAGTTCTTCTAACTTCTTCCTCTTTATGGCTTCAGCATCATCTGGCAAAAAATCACTTTATTAATATTTATTTAGTTCAGGAATATCTGCTGCTATTCGGGTTTTAATCTCAGATGCCTTCTTGTCAAGAAGAGACATACCTTGTGAAGATATTATTCTTCCCTTTTCAGCTTTCTTTATGTATCCGCCTTTTTCAAGCTGGGAAAAAAGCTTTCTGATAATTGCTCCAGATGACTTTCTAAACTTTTCGGGTTTTACTCCCCTGTTCTTCTTGCCACCGTAGTCGACCCTCAATGTCTCAACACCGACAGGCCCATAAACATATATCTTTCTCATTATAGCGGCTGCTCTAATATACCACCAGTCACTCTGGTCTGGAATTTTCTCTCTTGATGATCCGGTCTTTACAAAAGTTGCCCACTGTGGTGGCGTTAAATTTTTGTCGCTTTTTAGCTCTTCTTTAACACCGTCGATTAACATATCAGCAGGAACGTCAAATACTGTTGTAATAATACTCACCTCTCTTGATATTAAAAAAGCATTATCGTTATGTTTTTAAAGCTTTTTGGTATCCTAGGCCGCAAAAGCTATAAATGATTTATTAGATACATTTAGAATATGTATTTTAAGAATACTGGGTATCTCAAAGAATGGGCAGAACTAAATGCCATTGCTTTGGTTCTTGGTATTTTTGCAGGCCTTGGAGCTATTATATTCGGTAAAATGATTGAATTCAGCAAACATTTTTTTGAGATCGTATTCCAAAGAGGTTTTTTTGGTGCATTAAGTATTATAATTATCCCCGCAATCGGTGGCGCAATTGTTGGCCCTATTATCTACAAATACTGTAGTGAATCTAAAGGTCATGGGATACCAGAGGTCATATATGCAGTTAAGGCCAAGAATAGTAATATCAGAAAAAGGGTTGCATTTTTCAAAACTATTGTATCTTCAATAACTATTGGAAGTGGTGGTAGTGCCGGAAGAGAGGGGCCAATTGCCCAAATAGGCGCCTCGATGGGTTCAACTTTTGGTCAATTTTTCAAATTTGATGAAAGGAAAAAAAGAATTTTAGTGGTAAGCGGGCTTTCTTCGGGTGTGGCTGCAGCTTTTAATGCTCCTCTTGGTGGAACTATATTTGGGCTTGAACTAATACTTGCTGATTTCTCTCCGATAAGTGTGATTCCCATAGCATTATCTTCTGTCATATCTGTTAGCATTGCAAGAACCGTTCTAGGTCCTGAATCTGCAATTAATGCTGCTTCCTTCGCTTTCAATCCTGCCGAAATACCTTTTTATATGCTTTTAGGGGCAATTATGGGAATTGTTTCATTTTTTTATATCAAGGCGTTCTATTTCTTTGAAGACTCTTTTGACAAGATGAAAATTCCATTTTATATTAAACCTGCAATTGGAGGTTTTCTAACTGGACTTGTAGGCTTCTCATTTGTAGGATATGGTGTTTTAGGTGGTGGCTTTGAAGGTATAAATGCCGCCTTAGCAGGACAGATAGGGTTGACACTTTTAATATTACTATTTTGTGCAAAATTCCTAGCGACTTCTTTCACCCTAGGTTCAGGTGCTTCGGGAGGAATATTCTCTCCATCCCTATACCTTGGTGCAATGCTTGGTGGAGCCCTTGGGATAATATTCAGAGGCTTTGCCCCAAATGTAGTAGGTTCTCCATCTGCATATGCCTTAATTGGTATGGGTGCATTTTTTGCAAGTGTGGCCAAAGTTCCTCTTACATGTATAATAATGATACCCGAGATGAGCTCGGACTATTCAATGATACCAACGCTAATGCTATCAGTCTTTGTCAGTTATGGGTTTTCTGCACTTTTTTTAGGAAGGAGTTCAATATATATGGAAAAACTCAATAAGAGGATCTCAACAGTTAAATCTTTTTCAAAAGATTTAACCGATGTCACTGCCAAGGACATAATGACAGAAGAAATTATATCGATGGACCCAGACATGCCACTAACTAATTTTTGGAATTATGTTAAGAAATATAAAAAACTTGGATTTCCGGTGATAAAAGATGGGGAGCTATTAGGCACCATATCCAATAACAAAGTCAAAAATATAGATAGTAAAAAGATACCTTTTCTAAAAGTCATGGATGCAATGTCTCCGCCGACCTATGTATTTCCTTATGATGATGTGCCAAAGATTTTGGGCATAATGGGTGAAAGAAAATGTGGAAGAGTTTTAGTATTAGATCCAATCACAAAAGAGATTTACGGCATTATTACAAAGTCTGACCTCTTAAAAGCCTACAGAATCGCAAAAAACAGAGGAGATGATGAAGATAGGTTTAAAATATCTGAGGAATTTGAAAGAGAGGTATCTACTGTATCCCACAAGCTGTACGATAAGATTAAATGGCCAAAATAAAAAAACTTTTTAAACTAAAGAGTCTCTTTTGAAATCATGAAAGCTAATGATATATCTCTGGCAATTATACTTTTTTCATTTATTATCGGTGCATTTGTCTATGCTTATGTGCCAGATATGATGCCAACTCATTGGAATGCTCAAGGAGAAATCGATGGGTATATGGACAAGTTCTGGGGGCTCTTTTTGTTACCTATGATATCAGTTGGGTTATTTGCTCTATTTGTGTATCTCCCAAAGTTTGAACCAAGAAAAATGAATTTGGAATCTTTTAGGGAGTATTATCAAGGAATTCTCTTAGTAACTATAGGATTTCTTTTTTACATATACATCCTATCAATTCTAGCGGCCTTTGAGTATAGATTCAATATGGTTCAGATGATGGCCCCTGCCTTTGGCGCCATCTTTTATTATATGGGTACTGTTTTAGTGAAAATAAAGAGCAACTTCTTTGTTGGAATCAGGACCCCCTGGACAATCAGCGATGATGTAGTCTGGGAAAAGACTCATAAGCTGGGTGGAAAGCTCTTCAAAGCATCAGGGATAATAGCCTTTTTTGGGGTATTCTTCAAAGAGATTGCATTTATACTCGTTATAGCCCCAATCCTTTTCGTATCTGCATATTCAATGGTATATTCCTATTTTGAATACAAAAAGATCCATAAAGGTGAATAATTGGATTTTTTAGAACTTTGTGAAAAAAGATACAGCTGCAGAAAATACCTTGAAAAAGAAGTTGAAAGGGAGAAGATTGATAGGTGTCTTGAAGCTTCAAGGCTTGCACCTTCTGCAGTCAATGCCCAACCGTGGAGCTTTATAGTCATAGATGAACCAAAATTAAGAGAGAGCATTGCAAAAGAAACTTATGACAAATTAGCCTCATTCAACAAATTTTCACTTGCTGCACCGGTACTTGTCGCAATAGTAAATGAAAATCCAGCGGTGACGGGCTTTCTTGGGAGATTTGTTCAGGGGCGAGATTTTAGCCTGGTAGACAATGGAATTGTGGCGTCGCATTTCTGCCTTAAAGCAACTGAAGAAGGGCTTGGAACTTGCATCCTCGGCTATTTTAATGAAAAGAATGTAAAGGACATCTTGAAAATACCAAGAAATAAATCAGTTTCACTCATTATTGCTGTTGGTTATCCAGCCGACACCCCAAAAAAGAAAATCAGGAAACCTATAGAAAAGATAAGAAAATATAACCTATAAGATTTATGAGTCGTTTACGAAGTCTTTTTCAACTGAAGGCGTAGTCTTATTATTCCTGACTATGTTATTGACCCATGACTCCATGAAACTATGCAATTTATCATATATCTGAGATGCGATATCAAAATCAAGCTCTAGGATCTTCTCATAGTCATCCCTTGCCCTCTCTTTGAATCCTCTCTCAAAAAATATGTTGCCACGCTGAAAATATGCATCCTTGAATTCTGGATCGATTTCTATGGCCTTGGTAAAATCGTCAATGGCATTTTCATATTTGTCTTCTTTGATATACGCTTGGCCTCTGTGGTAATGGGCTTCGGCAAAACCGTCCTTTAATTCAATTGCCTTAGTAAAGTTTGAGATGGCCTTTGCATATTCGCCAACTTTAAAAAATGAAAGCCCTGATAAAAAATATTTATCAGATGCTTTTCCATAATAGTGAGAATCAGGTTTTGAAGTGTCATCTGAAAATATACCGTCAATTTGGGTGTCTTTAATTTTAAAGCCACACTTAAAGCAGTAGTTAGATCCTTGGGGGAGTTTGGCCCCACATTTATAACAGTTGACAATATCTCCCAAAATAACACCTCCAGTTATATCTGAGTTCGCATTAACTAAACCAGTATATAAGTATTGTGTAAGAAAATATAAGAATCGTATAAAAAAAAATTAATAATTGTCAGTATTTATGTTTGTATCGATAGAAGAGTAATTTCTATTAATTATATGAAAAATACTGCAAATTATCTCAATAAAATGAATATTTAATATAAATCTATCAATTAAAAACGACAACTTTATAAACTAAATATATAATATTTGTTTAGGGCCAGTAAATGGCCAAATATATAAAGGAGTAATATAAATGTATGGCGAAAACCGAGGCGGCTACAACAGACCACCTCGTGAAATGCACAAAGTAACATGTGCAGCTTGTGGACAGGAAACTGAAGTTCCATTCAAACCTGATGGAACAAGACCTGTTTACTGTAGGGATTGCTACCAGAAGAAGAATCCAAGAAGGTATTAAGTAGAGAGTTTTTTTAAAAGGTTTATTTCTAGGTATAATAGGAAAAGTCCTTTTATTTTTTATATTTACAAATTTTATTCTAAGGTTAAATTTAAGTGAATTTATTCTGATTGAAAGCTTTTTAAACAGAATGAGAGTGTCTGAAACATAAACAAAAGACATATAAATAGATATTTAAAAGCCTAATAAACTCGCTATTATCGGAGGATTATCATGTCGAGAAACAAAGGACTCGGAAAAAAGAAGAGACTAGGTAAGGCCATGAGCCAGAACAGAAGAGTCCCTGTTTGGGTATGGGCCAAAACTAAATTAAAAATTAGATCACATCCAAAAAGAAGAAATTGGCGAAGAACTTCTCTTAAGAAGTAGAGGTGAGAACTTTGGACAATAATGAAGAGAGAATGTATGTAGTACCCTTAAGGAAAGTTAAAGAAGCCCCAAGAAGTCAGAGAGCGGCGAGAGCAACAAGAGCCTTGAGAGAGTTTGTTGTCAAACATTCAAAATGTGAGAATGTAAAAATTGACAAGATCTTAAATGAAAAACTCTGGGAAAAAGGCATTGAGAGTTCTCCTTCAAAGATTAAGATTAGGGTAGTTAAGGGTGAAGAAGGAGAAGAAGAAAAGAGAGAAGTTGTTACTGCTTATCTTGCGGAGTAAAGTTAATGATAAGACAGTTGAAGTTCAGTGGCAATCCGTTTGTTGGCATATTCAGTTTTACTAATAACAATATAACTATCATAAGGGAAGATATTGGAGAGCAAGCCAAAACTATAGAGGAAGCTCTTGGAACTGAATTAATATTGAGTACAGTTGCCGCAACAGATTTAGCAGGTATTTATATTGCAGGTAACAATAACGGGATTATACTGCCCCATGTAATTGAGGATGAAGAGCTTCAATTAATAGAGAACACTGGCATAAATAACTATATACTTGAATCAAAGGAAAATGCAGTTGGAAATCTTATCCTTTCAAATGATAAGGGAGCTATTATTAGCCCCATATTAACGAAAGAGCATAAGATAATTGAGGATGCGCTCGGTGTTGAGACAACTATTGCTTCAATAGGGGCTCACAAATATGTGGGTAGTGTGGCAAAGACGAACAACACAGGTTGTCTTGTTCACAAGGAAGCAAAAGAAGAAGACATTTCACTTATAAAAGACCTGTTAAAGGTCGATGTAAGAATGTCAACTCTAAACAGAGGAGTTTCCTATATTGGGGCCTGTATGGTTGTAAATGACAAAGGGGCAATCGTTGGTGAAACAACGACAGGTATCGAATTAAGTTATGTTGAAGATATAATGGGTGTATGAGGTGAATCTTATGTTAAAAACCTATACAGTTGAAGGTATTATTAAACTAAAAAGTAGCACAAAACATTTTGTTAAAGATTTTAATGGCGTGAAGGAAGAAGATGTTTTAGAAGACATCTATACTAAATACGGCTCAATTTACGGATGTAAAAGAAGAAACATCAAAATAACAAGCATAGTAGAAAAACAAGGAGATATGTAAATGGCAGGCGAGGACGAAGCCATTAGGAAACTTAGTTCTGAATTAAACTACCTAAATGAGCAGTCAAAAGTAATCTCAAACAATCTTTCAATGTTATCTTCCCACAGAAATGAACTCGCTCTTTCAAAGATAACTCTTGAAGGTCTAAAAGACGCAAAGGAAGGAAATGAGATCCTAATACCAATAGGCGCAGGTAATTTTGTAAAAGGAACAATCGGCGATGTAAATACTGTGATAACAACTCTTGCCAGAGATGTTACAATAGAAAAGGGTATTGAAGAGACTATTTCAAAACTTGATGAAACTCTAAAAGAAGTCGAAAAAAACCTAGGGCAGAATGAAGCGACACTTCAGAACATCAGCGCTAGAATGAATGAGATAGAAATGCAAGCTGAAGAGATCCTTAAGAAAAAACAATAATATTATTACAAAAATTCTTTTCTAAATATTTTATAAAAAGTTAATTAAAAAAATTATTTTAGAAGGTCATTGAACCTGTTTTCCTGTCTGTTCTTCCAGCCGCCTTTGTGGTAAGCATAACTGACAATTAAAGGCATGGCGATTGTGGCTTCTGCAAAGACCATCTGCTCACTGCCACTCTCAACTTTTCCCCAAGAGTGTGCTTCCTTTAGTGTAGAGCCTGATAGTGCACCGTCTCTTTCGTCGGCAACTGTTATCTGGACGGCATATTTATGCATGTTTACTTCTTTTCCAAGTATATCTGCGGCAACTGGAACGTCCTGTGCAAAGTTCTTTGGAACTCCCCCACCTATCATGAAAAGTCCAGTGTCTTTTGAGGCAATCTTAATCTTTGTAAGTTCAAAGAAATCCTTTGCGCTATCTATGGAAACTTTTGGTTTGTCTCCTCTAGCATTCTGATGGTAAACAAGCCCGAATCCTGCACTGCAATCTGAGAACGCAGGGATAAATATAGGTACGCCTTTCTTGTATGCTTCTAGTACTACGGAGTCATTAACCTTGGAACCGTGTTTTTCAAGATAAGCCCCCATTGCTGCGATAAATTCTCTTGAGGAGTAAGGCCCTGGTTTAAGAGAGTCAGCTATCTCCGCTGTTGTCATGTCGCAGACCCTTAGATCGTCTTCATCAATGTAAGTATCATAAATCCTATCAATGCTCTGCTTCCTTAACATTTCATCGTCAATGAAAGGTGTTCCCTGGTAGTGCTTAAATCCTAAAGCTTCGAAGAATTCCTGGTCTACAATTATGGCGCCTGTCGAAACAATGGCGTCGACCATGTTATGCTTTATCATATCATGAACGACTTTCTTTAGTCCAGCGCTAAAGATTGATCCAGCGAGACACAATATAATCGAGCAGTCCTTATCTTCTGTCATCTTCTCAAATATGTATGAGGCTCTTGCAAGATTTTTAGCTTGAAATGCCATCTTTGAAAAAGCGTCAATTATCTCTCTCGAATCAAAACTTTTGATATCGATATGTTCTATTTCCTTACTTAATAGTTCTTCTTTCTTCATAGAGCAGATGAGTATATCAAACCTTAAATATTTTTCCATGCAACAATTTTATATAAGAAAGATATACTTGAGTAGATGATTAATATGACAAAGATAGGCATTATTGGCGGAAGCGGACTTGACGATCCAAAACTTTTGAAGGACTATGAAGAGGTAGCTATGACGACAAAGTATGGGAACCCATCAAGTTCGTTTATGACAGGAACGATAAAGGGTAGGGATGTGGTAATTCTAGCAAGGCATGGTAGGGATCATTCGATTTATCCATCAGGAGTCAATTACCGGGCAAATGTATTGGCACTAAAAAATATTGGCTGCACCCATATACTGGCAACAACAGCTGTTGGGTCTTTAAGAGAAGAAATTCACCCAGGCCACCTTGTTTTTCCAGATCAGGTAATAGACTTTACAAAAAAGAGGGAGTATACTTTTTTTCATGAAGAAAAGGTAATACACACACCAACTGCCGACCCTTTTTCTGGGAACTTGAGGAGTCTAATAATAGACAGTGCAAAAAAACTTGATTTAAAATATCACCCCAAAGGAACCGTTATAACAATTGAAGGCCCAAGATTTTCAACAAGAGCTGAATCTCATATGTTTAGGATGCTTGGCGCAGACGTGATAAACATGTCAACAGTCCCCGAGGTATTCCTTGCAAGAGAACTTGAGATGGAATATGCAACTGTAGCGATGTCGACTGATTATGACTGCTGGAAGGAAGATGAAGAGCCAGTGACTTTTGAGAAGATACTAGAAATATATAAGAAAAATTCTGAAAATGTAAAGAAACTTATAGTTGATACTATCCCAAAGATATAGAAGGTGATTATACGGATAAGAGAGTAGATAGCATAAGAAATAAAATAAGAACTATACCAGATTTCCCAAAGCAAGGCGTTATGTTTAGGGACATCACGACTTTATTGAAAGATAAAGATGGACTAAAAGATACAGTAGATATAATCTATGAGAAGTACAAAGATAAAAAGATTAATCTAGTAGCCGGTGTTGAGGCAAGGGGTTTCATACTTGGAGGGGCGCTCGCATACAAGCTTGGTGCAGGTTTCGTTTTAATCAGGAAAAAAGGTAAATTGCCCCACAAAACTGAAAATCATGAGTATGAGTTGGAATATGGAAAGGATTCCATTGAAGTCCACCTTGATGCTATAATGAAAGAGGACAATGTGCTCTTAGTTGATGACCTTATAGCAACTGGTGGAACTGCATTAGCAGCTTGCAAACTCATAGAAAAGCTTGGAGGAAATGTTGTTGATACTGCTTTCATAGTTGGGCTTCCCGAGCTTGGCGGTATGAAAAGGCTCGATGGCTACGGTGTTTTCACTATAGTAGATTTTGAAGGCGAATAAAAAATTAATATTTTATTTTATTAAATTAATAAGAAAGAAAAAATTATTTTTTAATTGGCTCCCCGAAACATCTGTCCCCGGCGTCTCCAAGCCCTGGAACGATGTAGTTCTTTTCATTGAGTTTTTCATCAATTACTGCTGTGACAACTTCTACGTCATTGTGCTTTCCAAGTATTTCCCTGATTCCCTCTGGCGCGCTTATCACCGCCACCACGATAATCCTCTTGTATTCGCCTCTGCTCTTTACTTCATCAATTATCCTTGATATTGTGTGGCCTGTTGCAAGCATTGGATCTCCAATCATTATTATGTCGTCTTTAGTTGTCTTCGGCACTTTAACATATTCCACAGATATCCTGGATTCTGGTGCCGGACCTCTCCATGCGCTAATGATCCCAGCTCTAGCCTTTGGGAATACCTTGTAAAATCCCTCTATGAAAGGAATTGCAGCCCTTAGGATGTTTATCATGACTAGATTATCCTTGTCAGATATTCTGACTGCTTTTGTCGGACAAACAGGAGTGTCGATATCTATTACTTTATAGTCAAAAGTTTTGGATAACTCATAGCCCATGTATCTCCCAAGCTTGTTCAATCCTTTTCTGAATTTTATCGGATCAGTATTCTTATCTCGAAGTTCATCAACAAGTTCTTGTATAGCCAAATTTTGCTTAAAAGAAATTACTCTATCATTTTTTTCTAGGTCTTCTATACCCATTTGCTACACCTATGAAGGTAGCAAAAAATAGTATTTAAAGGTTAGTATCGAGGATACGCCAGAGTTCGTCTTGTGAGATTCTTTTGTGGCTTCTCTTATCTTTTGTAATCTTTCCTATTATACTTGATTTGATATTTTCTTTTTTTAAGGCCGTTATTATATGTTCTGTTTTCTCACTTGGAGATATGATCATGAGCGCCCCAGATGATATCAATGCAAATGGATTTACTTTGAGAGTATCACATATCGATTTAGTTTCAGGGTATAGATTTACTCTCTCTGGATAAAACTCAAATCCCTTGTTTGATGCGTCTGCAATTTCGTGCAGCCCTCCTAAAATACCACCTTCGGTTGGGTCATGTAATGCGACTGCACCAAGAGATGATGAGATTAAAGCTTCGTTAACGACAGAAATTTGATTAATCAGTCCCATTGCACTTTTTAAAAGGCTTTGATCAAGAAACTTTGAAAGGTGCTCATGTTTTGACTCTGCAAGAATTGCTGTTCCTTCAATTCCTGCCCCTTTTGTGAGAAGTATGTCATCACCTTCTCTTGCGCCACTTGTTGAAAGATATCTATCTGCAAAACCTATCATAGTGCCAGATAGAATTAAGTCAGACACTTTGGAGGATATTTCTGTATGGCCACCTACTATTGAAACGCCTATCTCTTTTGCCGCCCTTTCTATGTCCTTTGATATTTTTTCTAATTCTTCCTCTGTGGTGCCTTTTGGCATTATTATTGTGGAAAGGAAAAACATCGGCTTTGCGCCCATTGAAGCAACATCATTTGCGCAGACATTAACTACGTGAAAACCTGCATTTTTTCCAGCGCCTGTTATTGGATCTTGTGACACAACCATTTTACCTGGAAGCTTAGAAACATCAATTACTGCGGCATCAATCCCAACATTTGGTCCGACAACAATTTCATTTTGTATACTTCCAAGGTAAGGAAACACCCTCTTTGAAAGTATCAAACCATCAACCTTGCCGTCGGGTAAGAATCTCATGAAGTTTCTTTGCAATTTGTTTTAAAAAGGTTACACTTAGAAAGCCTTATAAACTGCGGTAGGAAAGGTGCTCTACAGTCGTTTAAGGTGATTATTATGGCAGGACTTAGACCATCAAGAATTGACAGAATGGTAAACAGGCCGAATTATACAAGGAGAGAATATGTTAGAGCAGTTCCCGGTATTAAGGTAGTCCACTTTGATATGGGGGAACTTGGAAAGAAGTTTCCTTACGAAGTCTACATGGAAAGTAAGAATGCTTGCCAGATAAGGACAAATGCTATGGAAGCATCAAGAATTGCTGCTAACAGATATCTCATGAAAGCACTTGGAAAGACAGCTTTTCACTACAAGATAAGGACTATACCTTTCCAGATTATTAGAGAAAATGCAATGGCGTCAGGTAAAAAGGCCGACAGATACGGTAACGGAATGAGACTTTCCTTTGGAAAGCCTATCGGTTCAGCTGCTAGGATTGACAGAGGACAGAGGGTAATGTCTATCTGGGTAGAAAAAGATGGAATTGAAGAAGCAAGAATAGCATTGAAAAAAGCAGCTATGAAGCTACCAACTACCGTAAAGATTGATGTCCAAGAAAGAAACTAATATTTTTTTAGTACTTTTTTAATTAAAAATTTTAAAAATAAATTAATTTTATTTAGTAAGGTTATAGTACACTGAATAGCCGTCTGTCACAGCGTAGATATTATCAATGTTTCTCTCAGCCAAGAATTTTGCACCGTCAACCGACTTTTGACCATTATTACAGTACAAAACAACTTTTCTATCTCTTGGTATCTGTGAAATCTGTACGCCAAGCTTATTGTATGGGATGTTGACTGCACCAGGTATGTGGCTTTCAGCAAACTGTTCTTCAGTCCTGACATCAATTAGATAGATATCTTCTTTGCTATCAATCAGCTGTTTTAATTGAGAGGCCGTAATTGTCTTGTAAGTTGTCGCTGCAATTGGCTGATTTGTTATTTTAGAAACAACTTGAGATACGTATTGGTCAACTGCCGCCTTTGTGAAGTCCCTATCTGAACCAGCGAGAACGAACACTTTTTGCTTCATCTTAAAGAAATCGTTTGTCTCGTACAAGAGCTTATAGTTACCATTTCTAAGGGTGCTCTGTTGAGATTCTGAAAGTATTCTTCTGGATAGGTCGCCCGTATGCTCATCAGAGTCTGGGCCTCCAAGAATTATAATGTAATCATATGCGGCATATCCGCTGTCTTTGACTCCAAAGTAATCAACCATCAAATTGTTCTTCCTAAGTAAAGAAACAAGGTCAGGATTCATCCCAATGTCAATAGAGTTTGCAACAACTGCAACTTTACTCTGAGCCATTATGCCAGGCACTAAACTTAAGGATAGTACCAATAAAATTATTATGGAAACTGTTTTCCTTCTCATTTTTATCACAGAAGGTAATTTTGAAAATCAAATATAAGAGTTTCTATTATTAAAAATTAGGTAGAGTCAGGCTGAATATTGAAACGTTATCGATAAGAATACGGAAAAAATATATTTTATCCCACTATACAAAAAAATAATTTTAAATTAAAAATCAAAACAGCTAAAAAATATTGATTGATAAACAAATGATTATTCTAGATGAACTCTATGAAAGGATAATGAAATTAGGTAACTGAAAAATCTAGATAATATTCTTGCCTTTTTCTGTAATCTCAAGTTTTTTATTTCTCCCTTTTCTGTGGACTATAACGTATTTATTGTTCTCTAAGAACTTTACATTTTTTCGTACAGTGGGCCTTGTCATTGCTAGCTCTTTACCCAAACTGGAATATGAAGGATTAATGTCTAATTTATTTTGTTTTAAGATGTAAATTAATATGCTGTGCATTTTATTGTTCAATATATCCAGAGATTTAAGATGGATAGATTTAGTTTCTTTTTCTAAAAGCTTTAACTGTTTTGGATCAACTGTGTCCTTGTCAACAGAGAGAATAATAATATTGTTTCCAAAGTAAGCCATTTCCCTTAACTCACTGACAAAATTATAAACTTCATTAAATCCATTCTTCGCAATCAAGTGGTCTATGCTATCGATCAGTATTACATTCTTATTTTTAATATTTGATATAAATTCTTTCAGTTTACTTATGTCTGGAGAAACAGTTTTCGGGGCTCTTCTTAAAGAAAACCAGAAATAATCAAACTCTAAATCTTCTATATAGAAATTGTCTTTTTGGTTTCTTGATACAAGTGTTCCTTTATATCCTATTTCAATGAGCTCTCTAAAAACTTCAAACGGCAGTAGATCAGAAGGCTCCTTTGAGAGATACAGGTTCCCCTCATTTAGCTCATATTTAAGAATCTGTTTTTTTAACTCGGTTTCTTTCCTCTTCTGCTCAGTTATATCTCTAATAGTGCATATTATTGATTTTTCATGCCCTATGTCCATAGTTGTTAAGTTGATTTCGGCAGGGAAAATACTCCCGTTCTTTTTCATAAAATTTGTTTCAACGAATATACTTGAGTTATCGTATTCATTTCTAAAAATATGATGCAATCTCTTTGATTCTAAGGGCGCTATCAAGTCATAGACACTCATCCCTATAATCTTCTCTTTAGAATAGTGGAAGAGGGCCACACTTGCAAGATTAGTATCTCGAATGAAGAAATCTTTGTCTAGGATAAACACCGGCTCATACGCTTTTTCAAATAGAGTCTTAAATTTAATTTCAGAATATCTAATCTCTTCTTGGAGTTTTTTATGCTCAGTGATATCGTTTCCAACTGCCAATATAGCAGTTAAATTTCCATCTTTGTCTCTTATTGGTGTATTGGCCCAGTAAATCCATACTCGATCCCCGTTCTTTTTCATGTTTTCATTTGTATGGACCCTATATTCATTCTCATTTTTATGGATATCAGATGCTAAATTCCTAAG
>JAHKLW010000064.1 GCA_020854815.1 Methanofastidiosum sp.
GCCCATAGCAATTCCTCCTATGAACATCGAAAGGTATAACGGACTTGTGAGGATTGATGCGTTCTTCTTTCTGGGAGGTTTTTCCATGAGCCCTTCGTGAAACGCCTCCATTGAAAGGGTAACAGCCGGTGGCCCGTCCATTATTATATTAATCCAAAGTATCTGGACTGGCAATAGAGGCAGCGGAGCTCCAGTCATGATTGTAGTGAACATTAGGATTATGGCGCCAATGTTTGTTGAGAGTTGGAATCTTAGGAATTTTCTGATGTTGTCATATATCCTTCTCCCTTCACGGATTGCAGTGACAATTGTATTAAAATTATCATCCATCAAAATCATGTTCGATGCTTCCCTTGCGACATCAGTTCCTATTAATCCCATAGAAACACCGATGTCTGCCATTTTTAGTGCAGGTGCATCGTTTACGCCATCGCCTGTGACTGCAACTACCTCGCCCACCTCCTTTAGAGTCTCAACAATCTTCACCTTGTGGAATGGGCTTGCACGGTAGTAGACAACAACATCTCGAACAATTGATGCAAACTTATCCTTAGACATCTCATCAAGCTCTTTCCCCGAAAGAGTCATGTCGCCTGCTTCGAGTATACCTGCTTCTCTTGCAATGGAAAGGCCAGTTTCCCTCTGATCCCCTGTAATCATTGCAACCTTAATCCCCGCTTTTTTGCATAGTGCTATCGCATCTTTTACTTCGGGCCTTAATGGGTCTTTGAAGAAGGCCATGCCGACAAATATTATGTCTTCCTCACTGTCTCCTTCTTTGTATCCAAGGGCAAGCGCCCTGAGGCCCTGGGCAGCATATTCACGATTCTTAATAATAATATCTTCCCTGTCTTTTTCTGAAAGCTGAACTAATTTTCCATTGATAAGTCCATATTTAGAGCGCGAAATAATAACTCGTGGGGCCCCTTTGATGTATGTTGTCTTCTTGCCACCTTCATCAATAAGAACTGACATCATCATCTTTTCTGAATCAAAGGGATTTTCTTTTATCCTCTCAACTCTGTGATGATGATAATTTCTTTTCTTTGCAAATACCTTTAGTGCTCCTTCAACAGGGTCCCCAATTACTTCTAGCTTGTCTCCGTCTGTCTTTATGTGGGCGTTATTACAGAGCTCACCTATCTTGAAAAAGATCTCATGTTTTTTGGGATCCACTTTTTCAGGATCTAAAAATTCATTGTTGATTAAAGCACCAACGACACTCATCCGATTAATTGTGAGTGTTCCTGTCTTATCGGTGCATATGAATGTGGTGGTACCAAGGGCCTCAACTGCTGCAAGCTTTCTGACAATTGCATTATTTTTGGCGAGAATCTGTGTCCCAATGGCTAAGGTCACAAGGACGACTATCGGGAGTCCTTCTGGTATTGTGGCAACTGCAAGACTTATTGCAGTTAGAGCTGACTCTATCAAAGCCTCCTTTAAAGTCATGGGGATTAGAAGCTCCCTTATCAAGACTGAAATGAAAAGGAGCAAGCTTATGACAACAGATAGCGCACCCAGTTTTTTACCAAGATTATTAATACTCTTTTCTAGAGGTGTGCTGCCCCTCTCTTCCATCGATATAAGGCTTGATATCTTACCTATGGGTGAATCTTTTCCTGTTAGTATGACTACGCCAGTTCCACGTCCCCTTGTGACGACAGTGCCCATAAAGGCTGTGTTTGGATAGCCGTCCTCAGATTTTGACTCGACAGCTTTTGAAACTGGAAAACTTTCCCCAGTAAGTGAAGATTCATCTATCTGAAGATTAATGGCCTCAATCAATCGTACTGTTGCGGATAGCTTGTCGCCATCTTCTATAGTAATTATGTCTCCTGGAACGAGCTCTCTTGAAGGGATTTCCTTCTTTACGTTGTCTCTAATTACAACGACCTTTGACTGTACCATTGCCTTTAGGACTTCAATGGCCTTGTCAGCCTTGTACTCCTGCAGGAAACCCATAACACCATTAACAGCAATGACTAAAAAAATAACAACAGAGTCCTTTAGGTTACCAATAGCAACAGATAGAATACCTGCAATCAAGAGGACTATAATAAGACTATTTTTGAACTGGTTTATGAATTTTTTAATATTAGATTCTTTCTTTGTTGTTGGAAGCTCATTATAGCCGTACTTGGCTATTCGTTTTTCAGCTTCAGCAGTTGAAAGACCTTCTTTAGTTGTATCAAGTTTTTTAAGTATGTTCTGAATATCTTCATTGGTCCAGCTTTGGTCTATCAGACCTAAATCTTCCATGCGACCAAAAAGTCATTTTAATTTATAAGCTTAACTGTGGGTAATCTAAATGACCTATTGGTCATTATTATTTTTATATCTGATGTCAAGATATTTATATTAATAAAACAATAAAAAATTATGTCAATTATTGTTCATGCCAAAGTTGAAAAAGGCATAATCAAACCTATTGAGGATATTTATAAACTAGGTATAAAAGATGGGGATGTTATCCTAGAAATAAAAAAATCTAAGGTTGATGAAATATACAATAAAATTATCTCGTCAAATGAAAAGCTTATCGAAGAGAGCATTGAATTGACAGAAATTGGTGCAGACCTTGACTAGTTTCTCTTTGAATGACTATCCCGAAGATAGAGATTTTTTTTATAGATTCAAATTTTTATCTATTTTTTATTGAAACATAAATCATACTCCCCAACTATTAAGTCTTTTTTTAATGATATAGAAAAAGGACAAATTAAAGGATATGTAAATCACACAGTTGTTTCAGAATCTTATTTCGACTATATAAGAATCAAAGTAAGCGAAAGATATACAATAGCTCCTAAAGAGTTAAACATATATATGAAAACTAATCCAGATGTACTGAGAGAAATTGACTTATCTATTGCAGAAGACATCTTCTCTTTGCCAAATCTCTATTTTTTAAATATTGAAAATATTAAAAATATTGGATCCGCTATTTATGAGTATTCTTTACTTCCAAACGATGCGACCCATGTCGCTTTTTGTATGGAACATGGGCTCACCAATATTGTTACAAATGATAAGGGTTTTGAAAGGGTAAACTTCCTTAAGGTTTGGAAACCTTGATTTAAAGAAAAATAATTAAGAAAAGAAAATATTATTTATTTTTTATTGCCGAATCCAAAGAATTTCATGAACTTGTCCATTGGAAGGGAGTTTGAAGTAATTGTTACAGGATTAGTTAAAATCCTAGCTTCTGGGGGGCTTCCTGGTTCTGAAGGCGTACCAAATACAATAGTTCCTGAAAAATTGGCTCTGTATGTCCAAACCCATTTAGTAGTATCTCCAGATATTTGAATTGGGCCTGAGATTTTTGTCACGTATCTCGATGCGTCTTGGTATGTTTCAAACTCTTCTTCATCCATCAAGTTTGGCATTGATGGGTCATATATTTTTACTGTTGGATCATAACCTTCAGGGCCCTCGTAAGTTGTTACAGTTATAATTTGTCCAACTTTTACTCTTTCAGGAGTGGCTTGTGACGGTTCTACAGCCATCGTTTGAGCAATGCCAAATACACTTGCCACAAATAACAAGCTTATCAAAATTGCAAATATTTTTTTCATAGTGATCACTTGATATAATAATTGATATCCGGGTATATATAAATATTTCGTAAAAAATAGGGAAAAATATTAGATTTCCCATATTTCCCTATTATCAAAGAAAAAGCCTTTTATTGGATTAAATTCTCTTCAATGTATGGATATATTTGAGTTTTTTAATTATGATAATTTGAAGTTCCCCAACTGTTTTGTTGATATAAGGCTCCAGAAAAGGACGAATAACATTGCTAATGTTGAAAACGGAGAGCTTGACGAGGTATCATCAAACGAGCAGGCCGGAGTTGGAGTCAGGGCCTTAGTAAAAGGTGCTTGGGGATTCTCATCAACAAACAATACTGAAGATGTCCAGAGGTGCATTGACTCTGCATACAGGATTGCCATTGCAATTTCCAGAAGCTCTAAGAGGGAGAATTTTGAAATTGACCCGCCAGTTGTAAAAGGGAAATCTGAAAACAAGGTAAAGATAGGGCCAGAAGAAATCCCACTAGAAGAAAAGATCTCCTATGCATATGAGATAGAAAAGGGTGCAAAGATAAATGACCTAGTCAAAAATACTGTTTCTGCCTGCAGCGACTCAATAACAGAGCAGCTCTATGTGAACTCTATCGGTAGCGAGATCTATCAAAAGACAACTAGAGTCTATCTAAAGTCAGTAGTTACAAGTGGCTCTGATTCTCTCCAGATGGGATATGAAGTCATGGGAGGAACAAGAGGCTATGAAGTCTTAAAAGAGAAATCGTTGGAGGAGCTTGGAAGAGAGGCCTGTGAAAAATCAATAAGACTTCTATCTGCAAAGAAAGTTTCTGGTGGGGAAAAGACTGTTGTATTAGACCCTAAGATACTAGGCGTCTTTATCCATGAGGCTTTGGGCCATGCATGTGAAGCTGATATCGTATTGCAAGGCGACTCTGTTCTAGAAGGAAAACTTGGAGAAAAGATTGGGGCAGATGGAGTAAACATCTATGATGACCCAACTTACCTAGAAAAAAACGGTACATACTTCTTTGATGACGAAGGGATAAAGGCAGAGAAAACTTGTCTATTGGATAATGGAGTTTTGAAGTCGTACCTGCACAACTTGGAGACTGCTTCAAGATTTGATGCAAAGCCTACAGGCAATGGCAGGGCCCAGGGCTTTTCATCAAGACCTCTAGTCAGGATGAGTAACGTCTACATGGGTAGCGGTGATCACAGCTTTGAAGAGCTTATCGACATAAAGGAAGGGCTATACGTAAAGGGTGGCCGAGGTGGCCAGGTCGATACTGCAAAGGGACTTTTCACCTTCGGATGCGAAGAGGTCTATGAAATTAAGGATGGCGAGCTTGGAGAGCTTTATAGAGATGTATCACTTTCTGGAAATACCTTGGAAATCCTAAAAAATATCGAGGGGATCGGAAAGGACTTCGAGATTGGGAACCCTGGGAGCTGTGGAAAAGGACAGTATGTGCCTGTAGATGATGGTGGCCCTCATATAAGAACTAGGGCTCTAGTTGGTGGAGAATAGATTAAAGTATCCTTCTTCTCCTTCTAAGGAATATGAACCCTATACCGGCGCCAATTACTGCAACGACAATTAATATTGGTATTAAAATCAATATAGGGCTAAGTGGCAGTGTTTGCTGGGAGATAGGTTGAATCTTTGATGAAGTTTCAGATATCATGGCATCAGTTGTTGCCAGCATCTCTCTGTTTCCGACCTTCTCAAATATCTTCCGGGCCTGGATAAAGTGATCAAGCGCCTTCTGGTAATCGCCCTTGTTTAGCTCTTGAGTTGCAGTGTTGAATATCTCCAAGGCTTCTGCATTTAGTGCCTTGTACTCAACTGCTGTTACTATGTTCTTTTCACATCTTTTTACTGTATCTGTGTCACCGAGTTTTGTGTACATCTCCTTGGCCTGTGAAAACTCACTGATTGATTCATCAAACTGGGCAATGAGCAATAGCCTTTCGCCCTCTTTATAGTGCCTTTCGGCAAATATTGTCAAGAAATTGTTTTTGAATACAAAGACATAGTTACTGCATACTATAACATCCTTGTAACCGTCAGAGTCTATATCAATAATAGATATTGTCTTTATCGGCCCATTGACCTTTGTTTCAGAGAGTTTCTCGCCATTGGCGGAGAATATGTAAAAAGCCCCGCTATCAATCTCCTGCTTTGATGAAGACCATTTGCCGGCAGCAACTAGAATTTCAGGTGCGCCGTCGCCTGTGAAATCATCGATTGTTACATACCTGATGTCTTTATCGACAGATTGCGGATCATTCCACATCTCATACCCTTTGCTGTCAAATAGGTAAACAAATCCATCAACTGTACCGGCAGCAACTTCCATCTTTCCATCTTTATTTATGTCACCTACACCAAAAGAATAGATATACGAATCAAGGATATTTCTCCACAGCCTTCCTTCAAGACCAAAAGCCTGAAGATACTTGTAAGAAGCAGTTATGACCTCCATTTTCTCATCTTTATTTATGTCCCCAGAGTATACATGCTCAATTGGGTAGACGTTTTCTATCTGCCACATCCTCTTCCCAGTTGGGTCATAAAGTGTAATGTTGGGGTCCCTTTCCCCCGACGCTATAACATCAGGGAATATCCAGGATAGATCAACCTTGACACCTAGGGGATAGTCGTTCCATGTCTGGTATTCAGTTGCTGAAAATTCTGAAGTGTATAATTTCATCACATAGAATCTATAGAACTCATTTTCCTTTCTCCACTGCGTGCCGTTAATATTGTAGACAGAAAAAGTTGCATCCTTAAATCCTATGACAATTTCAGGGACTCTGTCCCCATCAAGGTCTGATGCAACTAAAGAGTTGATAGGCTTTGTTTGCGGAAAGTAGAGCTGCCATTTATTGTTGCCGTTTGAGTCAAGTAGGTAGACAAAACCCCTGTCGTTATAAAATAGGACGTATCGCTCTGTCCCTTTTCGGATAACTGATAGATTTCTTGCAGGTGAATCAAAGCTCTTTGACCAAAGTGTTACCCCGTCAAGTGTGTATGCTTTAATCTCGCCTGTATCAGTTGAGATAACAACGTCATGCACTCCATCGCCATTAATATCGCCTAGCGTTGATGACACTGTGCCGTAGTCATGCCTGAAGTAGTGCTTGATTGTGAAAGGCTCTACCTCTGCAGATACGGGAACAGTAAGAAAAAATGAGAGGGATACCAATATGCACAACAGTTGTTTCATATTCATGAATACCGTTAATCACTAATAGTATATAAAGTTATTGCTTAACGATAGTTAAAATAGTGGAAATCCATTCCCCTTTGTTGCATAAGTTGGGATAATTCACCAGTTAAAAATAGCGGCCTGTTTTTAAGGTCATACACGCTGAGACAGGAATTTAAAAACATCGCTATCTTAAACTCTCCCTTTATTGTTTCTATCTTTTCAATCAAACCCCCGACATTTTCCTCAACGGCTAGCTTTAGAAACGGTAGAGCTATGCCACAGGCTTGAGCGCCCAACGATATGCATTTTGCAATATCAAAGCCCGATCGTACCCCTCCAGAGCCTATTATCGTCTTGATGCCTGCTACCCTGCATTCAGCAATTGATAGTGGTGTTGGAATGCCCCAGTTCCAGAGCTTCTTTACTGTTTCCTTGTGCTCTTGACTCCTGTAATACTCAACAGCACTCCAGCTTGTGCCGCCAACGCCTGCCACATCAACACCGTCAAGAAATGTGAGTTTCTCTGCAGTCTCTTTTGAGATGCCAGCGCCTGTTTCCTTTACTATCAATGGAAAGTCTAGTTTTTCTTTTAGTCTCTTTAAGATTTGTAGTCCGTCTTTAAAGAATAGGTCACCTTCAGGCTGGGACACTTCCTGTAGGCTGTTTAGGTGGACTGCGAGCATGTCAGCCTTTATCTCTCTAACAGAAAAAATTGCTTCCTTTTCACTATAGCCTTTAACAAACTGCGGCAATCCAATGTTGCCAATTAGGAGTATGTCTTTGGCGTATTTTCTGATGTCATATGTGGGGGTGAGCGAGTGGTCCTCTATCATAGCCCTCTGACTTCCAAGCCCCATTCCTATGCCTGTCTTCTGGCATGCCTTTGCAAGCGCCCTGTTTATCTTCAAGGCCTCTTCAGTCCCTCCAGTCATAGCAGAAATAATAAGTGGAAAAGAAAGGTGTTTGCCAAACAGCTTTACACTTGTGTCAATCTCATCAAAGTTTATTTCAGGGAGTGCCGAGTGGACAAAAGAAACGTTTTGAAGGTAGTTGTACTTAGATTGAACATCCTCTTCAAGGCATATTTTAATATGCTGGAATTTCCTTCTTTCCGTCGTCACCCTTATCTACCTTCTTCCATTTACCATATGCATATCCCACTATAAACATTATGATTGCAAAGGTTAGTATCGTATGTAAAATGTATTGAGTTGTGACTGTCTCGACCATATTAAATCCTTGGATTAAAAGCCAGAATGATACTATAATGACCACTCCACCCATTACAACCCAGCCAAAGAACCTGACCTTTGGATTCCACCTCATATCCCTTGCAATGTTTTTTGTAAATGCGCCGACCGCTCCAATTATTATAAAGGGAATTAAAATACCGATCCCATATAATAATACCTTTAGGAATGCTGTGTAGGCTGTTCCATGCAGCGCTTCATCAATTAAGATTGGCAATATTATGGCGGCGCATGGTATGTTTATTACGGCGAAAATCATTCCAAGTAAAAAAACACCGGCAAGACCATAAGAGAGAACGAGTTTTTTAGTCATTCTTTGTCCAAAACTCTTTTTTGAGATGGGGAGAGCTACTATATTCAAACCCGAATTGATAAGATTCAATCCTAAAAAGAACACTACAGAAGCACCCAAAAGCGATAAATAGAATGTTAAATATCTGGGTAAGGTCGCACCAGCACTTATGAAGGCTACTGCCATTATCATGTATGTTCCTGTAATTCCCAGACCAAAGAATATTGATTTTAAGAGGATAGTTAATGATTTGCTACCTGAACCAACTGTGTAAGCAATTATAAATGATAATACTGCAAGTAGGCACGGGGAAAGGCTAGAAAAAAATCCTGCTGCGAATGCTCCAAGTAAACTTATTGCGGAGACTGAACCGCCGTTTGTCACAGGCTTTCCTGCAAGGCATCCCTCAATTGCCTTCTGGATACCTGGATCTACCTGATTTACGCCTTCGAGTTTTGTCGTCCCGCAGACTATCACTGAAGGAACTATCTTAAATCCAGCCTCTGTGAATTCCTTGTAGCCAGTTGGTGTAAATACATCAACTTCAACTACTTCTATATCGTAACCTTTCTCATCTATTAATGCATACATCTTTGCTTTTGATGCCTTGCAGTAGTCACATGTTTCCTCATAAAAAAATCTGATTGTCTTACCATTGCCAGTTGGTGTTGTTGGCTGAGTAGGCGTTTCAGTTGCTGGATCTAATATCGAGTCAAAAAGCACCTTTAGTGATGTTTCCTCAAACTGACTTATGCCTTCAAGCTTTGTAGTTCCATTTATTACAGCTGAAGGCGTAATGGTAAATGAATTATTCTTAAACTCTGCAAAACCGCTAGATGTAAATGTATCAATTTCTACTAAATTAAGCTTTCCATTGTACTGAGTTTGATTCAATTTAGATATAGTTGCCTTTGCCTCGGCACAGTACGGGCAACCTGGAGAAGTAAATAATCTAATCTCTATCGTATCCTCTGCTGAAACAGTTGTGAGGCTTCCAAATAGACTTATTATGAATAATGATAATAAAATTATGTTAAATACCCTTTTTTTCACGGTACACACACTCCATGGGTAAAATCAAGTTATAAAAATCCTATTTAAAGATAATGGTTATTGAAAAAAGGGAAAATAAATAGAATTAAGGTACCCTTGTTGTGACATCCCTTATCTTTGCATAAGTGTCAATTGCGTCATGTGTGTATGAGATTGTTCCTGAATAAACACCACTCTGCTTTGCCTTTAGGGTTATGTCAAGCTCAAGCACTTCACCACCTTCTAAATCCCCGATATAGAACTTGTTCCCATCAACTCTCCTAACGGGATCAACGCTTTCAAGTGAGAAATTAGAGTAGTAGTCATTTGATATCTCAACTATCACGTTAGTTGCCTTGCCTCGGCCATAATTTTGTATTTTAAGGTATATATGCCCTATATCATTGACAGTCTCTGTGGTATATGAAATACTGGAAAGGACCAGTGGTAAATCCCTTATGCTGACCCTGCCTTCGGCTGCTTGCTGGATTTCATTCTGAAAGCTTACATTTGAACCGTTGACAAGATTAAAAACCTCTTCATATGTTTTTTCTCTTTCAGACCCTGCGATTATTATGACTTTGTCTGCATAGCCATAGATGTCTTGCTTGATGAAGGTGAATCTTTGCTCAGGCTGCCTTATGAAGCTTATTTCAAGTGAGTCAAGGTATCTAGTTACAAGTGGTCCAGTTCCAAATAGGGCGTCAGGTCCGCCAAGAATAACGATGAGTTTTACCCCCCTTAGCTGACTTATATCGTCAGGTGCTAAAAATTCAGGAAATAGACCGAATCCCCTAAAGTAGTCCTCTAACAAAGGCTTTGCAACGACATCTATATTGTTTGATATGATATAGACATCTTGCTGAGCTGAAATAGGTGTTAGTCCAACTATACTAAAAATTAGAATAAAGGAAAATGCCAAGGTAAGATATTTTTTATTATACATGAATATTAATTCTTTTTTTTATATATAAGTTTTATTAAAATTTTTAGAAGATTTTGCAAAAACATATTTCTAGAAATAAATAGCCTTAGAATGATTTATTTTTTCAAAATAAGTTATATCTTTGCTTTTTATATAAAACAAGAGATATATTAGGCCATATAAAATGTTGTGAAACATTAGATATATTTATAAAATAAATTAAGCCCAAATCTAACTTTAAATATACTGAAATTAAGACGGTTTACACAACAACTATATATAAAGGACGAATCTAAACAGTATTAGCTTAACAAGGAGGTTAAACTATGAAGAAGATTATTACCTTGTTTATTGCAGTTGCATTGATAGCATCAATGAGTGTTGGCGCAATAGCTGGTGCTGATGCAGATGCATTCGCAAATGCAGTTAATGATGAAAAGGCACAGATCGCTTTGGAAAAGGCGGCACTAGAGTTTGCTAACGGAAATGATGTCGAAGGCTTAGCAGCTGAAGAGAATGCAACAAACAACTTTGGTAAGACACAACTTGGATTCCACAAGCTTGCTGGAGCAGTTATATCTGCATCATATTACCAGAAGAGTGTAGTACCTAAAGGTTGGGAAAGAGTTCACAAGCCACGTCCTTTGCCATCTGCATAAAAATTTAATTAATTTTTTCTTTTCTATTTCTACTTATTTAGGGTGAAGGTCTATAAACTGATTTTTTGACTTTCAAATGAGTGAAAAATCGATATTTTATATGACTAAAACAGAAGTAGTAACGTAATATTCTATAATAAAGAAAAGATAACTAGATAGCAAATCTTAAAAAGGTTGGGCCATAGTTCATTTAATCTCACCTGCCGGGGTGGCTTAGCCTGGTTATAGCGCACGGCTCATAAGCATGAAACAAGGCTGGGAAACCGTGAGGTCGCGGGTTCGGATCCCGCCCCCGGCACCTCTTAAGGTTATTCTAATTTACTTTGGCCTTCTTGTATATTATCTAAATACCACAAAGGTTTTCTCATAGAAGAATACTTATTATGTTTCTTATTTTCCATACAAGTATATTTTGGACTTGGAGGTTGTCTATTTGCAACACTCATGCATAAATTATCAATCTCTTTATGGCTATCAATAAATTGCCTTATCCATCCCTGTAAAAATAGGGTTGGAGGATCAAAGTAACTCTCTCTATTATAACAATACTCTTGCTCCACAAGAAGTAATTGGGCTAAATTGGCAATTATGCTAATTGAATTAAGATAATGATCAAATTTTTCTCTCTCAAATTTCTCAATCTCTTTATCAGGATCATTACCGTAGAAAATATTGTCAAATGCTAAAAGTAATTCATTTTTTAGTTCAGGTCTTGAGCGAATTCTGAGATTTAAATCTATTAATATTCTTAAGTGATTTGGCCTAAACTCTCTGTTTTCTTCAATTAACCAAATTTGAAAATTTTTATTAACATCATAGTTTTGAAATCTTTTTGAAAGTTGAGATGGTCTAAATATGTAAAGTGTTTCCTTTTTATTGCTAAATATAATTTGTTTTTTATCAAATTGTAACTCTTTTACAATATTGAATGCATCATTTTTAATCATTTATTTTTCTTTTAGATATTTTTATAAATTCTTAATGCTAATTAATGTAGATTAGTATCTATTTATGTAGATTGGTGTTCAAATGACAAAGGTATCATTGAATATAACTGTAGATAAAGAAGTGCTGGACAATTTTAAGAAAATATGTGCCAAAAATGATATTAAAGTATCAACAAAGATTAATACGCTAATGAAAGAATGGATTGAGAAGAATCGAAAATGAAAACTAAACATAAAATTATCCATGGTGACGCTCTAGAGGAATTGAAGAATATTCCAGATGAATCAATAGATTTAGTTTTCGCTGACCCTCCTTATGGCCTTGCAAAAAAGAGGGGCCTTGGGTGGAAATATAGCAAACACATTACATTGGAAGAAGATTGGGACATATTCACAAAAGATGAATTCTTAAAGTTCAATGTTGAGTGGATTCGGCAGTGTGTTAGGATATTAAAACATGGTGGCAGCTTGTGGGTGTGTGGCTCTTTCCATAACATATACCAACTGGGTTTCATAATTCAACATATGACGGATCTTAAAATTAACAATAGCATTGTTTGGTTTAAGCCCAATGCTCAGCCAAATATTACTTGCAGAATGTTTACAGAAAGTACTGAGCACTTAATTTGGGCTACAAAGAATGGCAAAGGTGAAAAATGGACTTTCAATTATGAGGACACAAAAAATCTAATTGAAGATTCGATAAATCCTCTAGGGAAACAGACAAGAAATGTCTGGTCAATACCGCTAACTCCAAAAAGCGAAAAATGGGCTGGAGCTCACCCTACACAGAAGCCTGAAGAGCTTTTAAGAAGGATAATTTTGGCTTGTACTAAAGAAGGTGATACAGTTCTGGATCCTTTTGTTGGCTCAGGTACGACCTCTGTTGTTGCAAAAAAAATGGGGAGAAAGTCTATAGGAATGGAAAAAGAAGAAAAGTATATTGAGTTAATACAAAAAAGGTTAAATCCTAAACAGAAGACGCTTAATTGTGATGAATAATACTTCGGGGCATACTATTAAATCAGAAGATAATACTTTTTTTGCAAAGCCTTATATGAAATGGGCAGGAGGCAAATCACAATTGATCCCTGAGCTCGCATCAAGGCTTCCTAAAGAGATTATTGATACTGGAAAAATAGATACATATATCGAACCTTTTGTCGGTGGAGGCGCATTCTTCTTTTATCTAAAAAGTAGATTTCAAATTAACAATTCATATTTATTTGATATAAACAGAGAGCTAATAATTGGGTATAAAGTTTTACAAAATAATCCTAAAGAACTTATTAATCATCTAAATATTTTAGAGATAGAATACATCAATAAAAATGAAGAGGAAAGAAAACAGTATTATTATAACATTAGGGATGGATACAATTCTCAGATAAACTCTTTTGATTTTATTAATTACAATACAGATTGGATTGAAAGAGCTTCACACATGATATTTCTGAACAGAACTTGTTTTAACGGATTATTTAGACAGAACAAAAATGGTGAATTCAATGTCCCCCATGGTAGATACAAAAATCCTAGAATATGCGACAAAGAAAATATCACGAAAGTTAATTTGGCCCTAAAGAATACTGAAATTATCTGTAGTGATTTCTCTGAGTCTTCAAAATATGTTAATAATAATAGCCTAGTCTATTTTGATCCACCCTACAGGCCACTCACAAAAACTTCTAGTTTCACTAGTTATTCAAAGGAAGAGTTCAATGACAATGATCAGACAAGACTATCTGAATTCTATAAAGAGCTTGACAAAAAAGGAGCTTATCTGATACTAAGTAATTCCGATCCAAAAAATGAAGATCCTAATGATGACTTTTTTGATAATTTGTATAAAGATTTCACAATTGAAAGAGTAAATGCAAAAAGAATAATTAACTGCGACCCCAAGAAACGAGGAGAAATAAAAGAACTGATAATTAGAAATTACAAATAACTACAAAAAAAGTTGGCCTTATTTCTCAATCTTCACTTTGTATACTCTCTTTATCTTGATGTCCTTTTTTCTTAACCTGTGGAGTGACACTCTCTTGACAGGATTAGAATCGTCAAAATTTGCGGCCATCACACTTTTCCTTCCTTTGTTTACTTTGTAGGCCAGCCAGTAATGTGAATCTTCTTCGTCTTCTATTTTTGAATGTACAATTGCCACATTTTGAGTATTTCCAGAAGGCTTGTCTTTCTCTAGCCACTCGACAATCTGGTCTACTTTTGGAGTTCTTTCTACCTTTACTTTTTTGACCTTGGGGATACTTTTCAATGCCTTGGCATATTTTATTGGCTCCACTACACCCTCATCTTTTATTATTCCAGCTTTATGCGGGACAATCTTCTTCTTAGTTCGGGCAATTCGTTTTACATTTTCAATTGCTTGAACTCCGCAATCCCAATCATTTGTATTGTTTGTTAATTTTCTTCTTCGATTCATATTTTTCCTCAAATATCAATGCCAATGCAAATTGTTAACTTATAAATTTTTCATAACTGACTTAGTATTAATTTATGAAAAACTCCTTTGAAGTAATCTAAAGGTAAAAGGCCGCCCATCAAAAGCTTTAATACCGGCTCACATGATTATCCTCTTATGGAAATAGTGAAGGCCACAAAATCCCATGTCAAAGAGCTTTCAGCTCTCCTAAAGGGCCTAGATACCGAAGAGTATTCTTTTTCTGGAGTAGAAAAGATTACACCCCTAATCGAAGAAGGCAACTACTACATTGCAATTGATGATGGAAAAATCGTTGGGGCAATTGGGCTAGTCATAGTCGAAGAGTCATGCGAGATAGATGCGTTAATCACCTCACAGAAGGGCGTGGGTAAGGCCTTGATAGATTTCACAGTTGAGCTTTGTAAAAAAGAAAATGTGAAAAAGCTATGGTGCTGGAGCCTTAAGAGGTACAACGCAATTGGGTTCTATGACAAGATGGGATTTAAAGAGCAGTTCTTACTGGAAAAGCACTGGTGCGGCGAGGACTGCTATATTTTTGGCCGGGTCATTGAATAATTCAAGGTAAGTAAATCTCGCCATCAATTACAGTTACAGCTGAACTTATCAATTTAGAGGCAAAGCAACTATACTCATCCTTTGTTAGATTTATTACTAATCTTCCGGGCCTGTCCATAATATCGCCCTGCTCTGATTTGATATTTAATTCACTTCCAGTGAATTCACTAATGCCGTTAATTAATAGGTATGCACCAAGCGGCCCCTGGGCAGAGCCTGTTACCGGGTCTTCCCTAACACCGTACAAGGGCGCAAAGAATCTTGAATGGGCCTTAGAATCTTCGTCGAAAGTTTCAGTTGTGAATAGGCAGACACCTGGGAAGTTATATTTTCCGCAGAACTTTTCAAGTTTTGAATAGTCATAGTCTATGTTTTTTAGGGCATCTAATCCACTTATCGGAACATATAGGTAGTCAAGACTAGTTTCTCTCATAATAGGGTACGATAGATCAAGCTCGTCCTCTTTAATCTTTAAGGCGTCAAGTAATGAGGGCATATCGATATCTTCCCTTACAAGAGTTATCTTGGGCGAGTGAAGTATTATCTTTATGTCTCTAGCTTTTTTTATCACATCAACTGTTATGATGCCTATCATTGTCTCAACTTTGAAGGAATAATCCCCATCGTTTTCCATGCCATACTTTCCTTCCTCTGCGAGAGCGTGCAGGCTTGCAACTGTTGCATGGCCACAGAACAAAACTTCCTTCTTAGGTGTAAACCATCTTATCCTAAAGTCGGCAGTATCGCTAGGCAGGACAAAAGCAGTTTCAGAGGCATTTACCTCATTTGCTATTGATAGCATCTCTTTATCAGTTAATCCTTCTGCAGAAGATACGACTCCCGCAGGGTTTCCTCCAAATATCCTATCTGTAAATGCGTCAATCTGTTTTATCCTATAGCCTCTCATAAATAAAGTAAAGACTATTTCAATAAAAAATTATCTGAAAAATACATCAAGACTAAAACAATAGTTATTTAAAACAAGAAATATTAGTCAAATATAATGGAAACTATAAGACAAACTTTGAAGGTACCAAAAAATCGTGAATTAAAGATTAAAATACCTGATTATGTTAATGAGAATGATTCAGTAGAAGCAATTGTTATTATTGGACTTGAAGACCAAAAGAAAAAGATTAAAGAATTGAAAAAAGCAATGAATGACAAACTATTCTTAGAAGATCTTAATCAAATAAGAAATGATTTTGAAGGTGTCGATTTAGAGGATTGGGACTAGAATGGAGTATAGATGGAAGATATTCCTTGCAAACCTTGATCCTGTTAAAGGCTCAGAACAGGGGAAAAATTCGTCCGGTTCTTGTTATCAGTTCAGAAGAAATAAATAAAATATTACCAGTTGTGAATGTTTTACCAATAACGTCAAAAAAAGAAAATAGACAAATCTATTCTAATGAAGTCATGCTTCCAAAAGGAACTGCTAACATGGACCGAGACTCTATTATTTTATGCTATCAAATCAGGACCCTAGATAAGATTAGATTAATTAAAGACATAGGTCAAATTAAAGAGGATTTATTGAAAAAGAAGGTTTTAGATGCATTGGCATTTCAATTAGAGATTTATAGCTAGATAGGTGGTAAGTTGGGAGCATCAGGTAAAAAAATAATTTCATACGATTCAGGTTCCGATATTCTTTTTATCCATAATGGCTACGGATTAGATGAATAATTTAAAGGAAATTTTGATGTGGGAGATATTGTTCTTGATATTTCTAACAAAGGTAAGGTCAAGGGTATAGAAGTTATGAATGCCTCAGAATACTTAAAATTAAATTCAGATCTATTGTCTCATCTAACAGATTTTGAATTTCATGTTGGCCAGTATAAAAACAGGATAGGGATAACTTTAGTACTAATAGCCGACCAAATTAAAAAAGAAAAGGACATCATTGTTCCTTTAGCAATGACATTAAACTAAGTAATTAATTTTTTTATTCAGATGTCTTATCTTTTATAATAACATATTCTGCCAAATCACTGGATTTTGGAATTGGACAGTTATCTTCTTTTAGTCCATCTAAATGCATTATTATGGCATCATACATATTTCTTTCAACTTCTTCAACTGTTTTCCCAGTTGACGCACACCCCGGTAATTCAGGTGCATAGGCTGAATAATTTTTATCTGATTTTTCAATAATTATAAGAAACTTATGCATGATATCACTTTAATATACTTTTTAATACTCTAGGGACTAAGTATATTAAGATTAACTAAATCCACTATAATAGAGATGCAATAATGGGCGTGAAAATCTGACAAGATTCAAATGTGAATGTGGAAGCGATGAGTTCATATCAGAGCCTAATAGTTATGACATAGTTATAGTTGAAGCAGAAATAAAAATAGATCACAGAGAAATAATTGAAACATCAAAATATTACTGTCGTGAATGTGGGGTAGAATATGGATAGATTGATGGGAGATTAATTCTTTTTAGAAAAAATAGTGAATAAAATTCTAATTTCAAATATATGTTCAAAGCAAATAAATATAAGGTAATTGGCATATATTAATTAGATAGTATGACGAGCGAAACTATTACAATAGATAGGAAGGTTGTAGAGGGTTTGATAGCAGATATTGAATTAAAGCTAGAGGAGCTAGAAACTGTTCTTAATATTGAATTATCGGAAAGAATATCAGACATAGAACTTCGAAAAGTTAAAGGCCTTTCTGAAAAAGAACTATATGAACTTTTAGAGTGATAATTTTGGAATGGATTTTAAAATCCCATCCTAAAGTCAAAGAAGATATAAAATTTCTAACTAATAAAGAAAAAAACATTGCAAGAAAAGCAATAGCCAAAATAAAGGAAGACCCTCTAAGATTTAAATGCCTTGGTCTGTATAAAAATGCGTATCGCATAAGAATCGGGAAATTAAGAATTATATATGTGATAAGAGAGGGTACTATTTGGGTACTTATAATTGAAAAAAGAAGTAAAGTATATGAATCCTTACCCGAAAGATATATGTCTCTAAAAAATATAGAATAATAAATTCTCTTTTAATTAATTAAGGAAAGTATCTTAAGTTGTAAAAATTATCTATCTACCTTTGGTATTGACAAGTGTGACTCCAAGTATTGCAATTATTCCACCTATTATGGAAAGTGAGCCAGGTATCTCTCCAAGCCAAACCCAGGCAATCAGGATTGATAGAAACGGGGACACGGCAAGAAAGCTTGTCGCTATTGAGGCTGGCATTCTGGCTAATGTATAGGTCCATGTTAGATATGATACACCTGCAGGGAATATACCAAGGTATACAATTGCAAGTGTTGATTCAATAGGTGCTGTTTTAATTTCAGAGAAAAGGCCAGGCAAAAATACAAGTAAGAATATTGTTCCACCCCATATTGTGTAGGATGCAAAGTCTACTGATTTATAGTCTTTAAGAAGTGGTTTTTGTAAGACAAATGCAAGGCTTGTTGAAAATGCAGCAATTAGGATCAATATAGCCCTTGGGTCAAAGCTAAATCCTCCGCCCTCGCCTATGGAAATTAGACCCACTCCAAAAAAGCTGATGAAGATTCCAATCCAGCCTAAGGATTTCAGCTTCTCTTTCAAAAGCAGCGTTGCAAGAAGCGCTGTAAAGATTGGGCCAGAGCCGATTATGAGGCTTGCAGCACCTGCAGTGACTGTGACTTCTCCATATGAAAGAAAAGAGTGGTAAACTGTTATTGCAAAAAACCCCACGGCTATGATCATCGGGAGGTCTTTTTTCTTTGGCAACTTTATCTTCTTGTAAGATGCATAAATAGCTAGAAATATGGATGCAACTAGGAATCTTAAGAGTGCAACGTGCCCAGGCTCATAGGCTTTAAGCCCCGCCCTAATCCCTGTAAAGGCTGATGCCCAGAATATCAAAGTGATAGTTAGGGCCAAAGCCGTCTTTCTATCAATCTTTTTTAGTTTAGAAAAATCAATTGGCATCTTATCAGGTCTTCTTAATAGCGAAGGATAAGGTAAGGGTAATATAAGGCTTACTACATAGAAAAAGAATAATTGATAAAAATAAATAAAATAATTTTAGGCTGATTCGTTTCCAAATCCAAGTATCTTCATGAAGTTAAGCATTGGAAGGGAGTTTGAAGTTATTTTTACTGGGTTTGAAACTCGAGTATTTCCATTTATTGTTGATGTAGCTGGAGGGCTAAAATCAAATCTGATTGTTCCTGGAGCTGTTGCTCTGTAAATCCATGTGCGCTCTGCAGGTTCAAGGCCACATTCATCAGCTATGTTTGGTCTTGATACTAATTCAGCGTCTCCTTTTGGTTTGTCACCGTCTGCGATTATGGTTGGGTCTTTTCCAGGATTATAGTTTGTTGTGACAGTAATGAGTTCGCCGACTTTTACTGTTTCAGGAGCTGCAACAACTGAATAAGCTACTTCCATTGCAGAAGCTACACCAAATACACTTACAATGAATAGTAAGGACGTTAATATAGCAAATATTTTCTTCATAGTTATCACCATTATAGTTACTAAAAAGAATTTTTAATCTATTTAAATGTTTGCTTTCTCTATTTAAGATAAATTATTAAGCAATAGAGTAATATATTGTAAGTTCAACAGTAATTACATGGATGAGTTTGAACTAAGCAAAGTAAATAATTTTCTTTTGAGAAAGCAGCACCTAACAGGAAATACTAAAGTTCAAAGTGTTGCCCAAGTTGCAAAGGACATATTGGGCCTTCATGCCACATATGCAAGTACGCCCTATCTCTCACTTTTTAATAGAGTTAAGAGGTTTATGATTAACCCCACTTTTTTCTAGTTTTAATATTATTTCTAGACAGTTTGCACTAGTCCAATCTAAATTTTTATTTTTTACTCAAATTTTGGGCGAATTTCCCAAAATTTACCGATGGCTGACGCTAGGCAGA
>JAHKLW010000065.1 GCA_020854815.1 Methanofastidiosum sp.
ATCCTTTATAGCGCTGTCCAAAATTCTTGCTAAGAAGGCAAGAACTATGAGAAAAATTTGAAGTGTAGGAAAAAATACGGTGAAAAAAATACCCCCATTTCCACTGAACCACAATTATTCAACCATGCAGTGAGAAATAACCTCTATTTTCCAGAAAATATATAAGTAATTTGAATATAATTCTACCAATGAAGATTTTAGTTGGTTCTAAAAATCCCGTGAAGATAGAGGCGACAAGGGAAGCATTTTCTTCTTATTTTAAGGATATAGAGGTTGAAGGAGTAGAAGTCAAGAGCTCAGTATCTGAACAACCACTTGATGAAGAAACGTTTGATGGCGCAGAGCATCGTGCAAAAGTTTTAAAAAAATTAAATGAGAAGGCAAACATTGGAGCATCATTTTTTGTAGGCATTGAAGGGGGAGCCATTAACATCTATTCCGCGTGGTTTGGTATAGGGGCAATATGTATTATGGACGAAAAAGGTAATCAAGGATTTGGAACCTCTCCAATGTTTGAGCTATGGCCTGAAGCGATTGATAAAATTCTTGAAGGAACTGAACTTGGAGACGTAATGGGCGAGATCACTGGCGATAATCAAGTCAAAAGAAAAGGTGGAGCAGTTGGATTTCTAACTAACGGAGTAGTTCAAAGAAAGGATCTTTATGTCTCTGGCCTCAAGCTTGCACTAATACCTTTTCTGAAAGAAGATCTTTATTTCAAGAAGATATAGTTTAAAAATATTTACAAAGAATTATAAAGATATATTTAGTCTTTCTTTTGATGAAAAAGCAAAAACATGTAGTTGTTTATGGTTATAGTACAGCGGAAGTTAATAAATTAAAGACATTCCTTGAAAATAAACTTGATATCTCTCTAAATATAATCTCTGCTTCTGAGAAAGAAAAAATCACGATAGCCGACATACTCGAAAATAGTGAAAATGAAATCTTTAAAGTCAAAGATACTAAAGTATTGATGTTTCTAGATTTTTTAGATGAGGAAATAAGATTTTTACTCTATAACTTTTCAGATATCAACATACAAAAACCTTTATTTTGCGTTTTGACAGAGCATAACATTAACTGGAGTTTCGATAAGTTAATTGAGGACTTGATAGAAGAAAGAAAGCATTTTGAAGAAAATAAGAGCCAAAAGAAGAATTAATTATGAGATTAATTGATATGCCGAACATAGGAAAGGAAGTTAGTAAGAAACTCCGACCTGTTGGGATCGACACGCCTGAAAAACTGGTGGAATTGGGAAGTAAAGAGTCATTCATAAGAATAAAGACTATTGATGACACTGCATGTTTTAGTATGCTTCAGGGATTGGAGGATGCGATTCAGAGCATTAGGTGGCATAATTTACCTGAGTCAAAAAAGAAAGATTTAAAGGAATTTTTTGATTCGATAAAATAGACGATATAATGGATTATGCCGTATACCTTGATGCCAAATCTAAAGAGATAGGCAACATACTTTCTGGAAACAAGAAAAATGATTACTTACTCTTTTTAATCTCAGAAATGTAAGACTCTATTCTTTCTTTTATTTGATCTGATTTTTCTATTATCTCTTTTTCAACAGTCTCGTTTTTATATAATGGCTCTTCAGGAAATTCTAATTTATTTTGGAGAAGTGAAATATCGGTCATGCTTCCAATAAATCTTCTTTTCGATATTTTTTCAAATTCTTTTATTTCCGAAGTTAAAGTTTTTCCAAGCTTTGAGCCATAGAACTTCTGCCAGGAAAACTTTGTGATTCCATTTGAGCCCGCCATTAAAAGAGGTCCAACTAGATTTATTCGATCTGACCAAATACCAGTAATAATTTCTAGTTTTGGGAACATTAATCTTGTTTCAGAAACAACGTCAAAATAGTATAAAGAAGGAGGCGGTACAGAGCCTTCAAATATCGTTTCTTTATGGGGATTTAAAGAGTAGAATGTCACCCTATCTATTTTATAATCTTTGATTAATTCGAAAAGATTTTGAAGATCCTCTTGCTTTTCTCCTATACCAAGTATTATTGTAACACCTTTCTTGAAACAGAGTTCGTCTGCAATATCTAAAAAATCCATTAGTTTGTTCCAGCTTTTTGAAGGGCAAAGTTTCTGGAAGAGATCTTCAGTAAAAGTTTCTATGGATGCTGTAACACCTTTTAATTCATTACTAAAAAGAGATAAATCTTCTTTTTCAAGTATCCCTGTATTTAACCAGACAGGCTCTCCGGTGATTGACGCTATCCCTTTAGCGATATTAACAATTTTTTTAGTGTCATAAACACCATATCCCGAAGATAGAAACTCTACCTTCCAATCTGCCATTCTTACAAGGAAAGCTTCTGCAAAAAGAGATTCAATGCTTCTTAACCCTTTTTTGGGCCCAGATCTTATGGTGGACATGTAGCAAAATTTACAGTCCCTTAAATCACAATGATAAGATAAGAAAATGGCTCTTTGTATATTAATTGAATCAAAATTCTTTTCAGTTAACTCAAAAGCCTTATTTAATTTTTCAAGAAACTCCATGATATCCCTTATATTTTTTTAGCAATATTCCAGAGGAATTCAAAGTTTGATATCGACCAGTCTATGAACCTGACGTCACTTCCTTCAATAATATTTAGATAATCAAATTCATTTTTGTGATCTTCAAACCCTATCCAAGAAAAGTTCTTGTCACATACCTGCATAACACAATACATGTCTTTTCTTTCTAAAAATCTTACTTCGTATTTCTTGTTGCCAGGTTGACCTTCTTTTTGATTTAGTTTACCCCTTTCTTCAAGAGGGTATATTATTCTTATATCCACAGCCCCCATATTTGAAAAAATACCTTGGATATCGTTTGATATTCGGGAGAATATACACAGATGCTCATTTTTGGAATTCTTTACATTCTTTGATATAAATGGAAAGACATCAATAGAGGAGAGATGCCCCAATCTATTATTCTCCCAGGTCAGAAAATCCCTAACAAAACTATTTGGGATCTTTTCTATATTATGATTTTCAATAAACTCTGAATACTTTTCTACATTATTTTCTAGATCTTGAAGGTTTTTAATCTGGGACTTGTAAATCTGGCCCTGTTTTGAGAGGTAAAACTGAGTTCCATCCTTTACCGCAAGCTTTTTTTCTACAAAAAGATTCAACTGGGTTGAAACATCCTGCCACCGCATTTCGAGTTTTTTAGCTATATCCAGACTTTTTTGTGGATTGATAAGAGATAACTCATCTAGGATATCCATTCTTTTCTGACTATTCAAAATAAAATTCCAAAGTTCCATCAAAACGCCTTATTAAATTAAATGTATTAATATAAAAATAGAAGATTCTACAATATTTAAAGATATTGCATAGTTTTATTTGATAAATAATTTATTTTATGCTATAATTAATTAATATAACTAATAAATTTTTTTTATTATAATTAGACTATAATTTTATCTTAAAATTCTTACTATAAGCGAAATATTTATAAATATTAATATTTTATTCGATACGAGGTTTAAAATGTTCGGAATTTCAGATCCATGGGTGTGGTCAGCGTATCTGCTGACCCTGCTTTCTACCCTTCTTTGTGTGGGTTGGTCTATACTAAAATTAAAGGAAACGAAAGGGTGAGACAATGGAAAATGTTACTATATCTATTATTATAATATTTAGTTATCTTGTTGTTACCGGTTTTCTTGCCCACAAAGGGTGGAAAGAAACAAAAAACAAGGAAGATTTTATGCTAGGGGGCCGTAAGGTACACCCATATATCATTGCAATATCTTATGGAGCCACTTTTATTAGTACATCGGCCATAGTAGGATTTGGGGGCTCAGCCTCAATGTTTGGTATGGGCCTATTATGGCTCACGTTTATGAACATATTTGTCGGTATTTTCTTGGCTTTTGTAGTATGGGGTAGCAGGGCAAGACACGTTGGGCAAAATTTAGGTGCATTGACATTCCCTGAAATTGTTGGTAAGAGATTCGATTCCAAGACCTTGCAAGGTTCCTTTGGTCTGCTTATCACTATATTCATGCCTTTGTATACGTCTGTTGTGATAATTGGGGCAGCCAGAATGATTGAATCAACATTTAATCTTAATTTTAATCTTGCCTTGATTGTAATGACCGGAATAGTCGCAGGTTACGTTCTCTTTGGTGGGCTATTGGCAGTGCTATACACCGATGCATTACAGGGAACTATAATGGCAATTGGGATGATATTACTTTTAGTAGGTACTTATGCTGCATTCGGAGGCGTAACAGCAGCTCACCAATCACTTGAAAATTTCCAGCTTACAGATTCGTATTCAATGCTGACAAATAAAGGGGCACCCCTCAGTATATTTGGCCACCAAGGATTTACTACTTTTCCCACGATGAGTCTTGGAAATACTCCAGCCGATGCTAGTGGACTAAATGACACGCAAGGTATATTCTGGTCAGTCCTTATGGGTCTGATATTCGGTGTTGGTGTAGGGGTACTTGCGCAACCTCAACTTGCTGTACGTTGCATGACTGCAAAAAATAAACGCGATCTTACTAAAGCTGTGGGGATAGGGGGAGTTTTTATCCTTTTAATGACAGGCGTTGCCTTCACAGTTGGATCTCTTACTAATTCATATTTTGAAAAAGAAGGTGTCGAAGTAATAAAAGCCGATTACAATCCGGGGCTATCAAATCAACAGATCAGAGATTTGTATTTCAAATACGATGAAAGTGGTAAACTAGTTGGAAGGCCCTCGGAGTATGTTTACTGGACCGATTCTGCGATACCTGAATATGTCAACTACAGATTCCCAAGTTGGTTTGTCCTACTTTTCATGCTGACTCTAATATCGGCTGCAATGTCTACAATTTCGGGACAGTTCCATGCAATGGGAACTTCCTTCGGGCATGACTTCTATCATGTCTGGGTAAAAAATTCTTCAGAGAAGATTAACGCAGTAACTGTGACAAAAATCGGGATTGGTGCAACAGTCTTAGTATCTCTTGCTTTAGGATATGTACTCCCTCCCGCAATAATTGCTAGAGGCACAACAATATTCATGGGTATGTGCAGTGCAGTTTTCTTGCCTGCATACACAGGAGCATTATTCTGGAGGAAGTCAACTAGAACGGGTGCAATAGCTTCAATGGTCGGAGGATTCTTATCTTGGATTATATGGACATTATTCTTCAAAGTATCTGAATCTGAGCCTTTGAGGATATGTCAATGGATATTTGGGAAACCAGTATTACTAAATGCAAAAGCTTCACTTACCCAGCTTGACCCATTTTTCATTGCAATACCTATATCAGTTGCACTTATGATAATTGTAAGTCTACTAACAAAACCTCCTGAGAAGAAGCTAATTGACAAAGCATTCAAAGGATTATAAAAAAATATTTTTTATTTTTTTAATCAATACTGAGATATAATAAAACATACCCTCAGTTTTTCTTTTTTTACAATTACATTTAATTAATGAGTAGTTATTGTAATCATATATTCAGTAATTGATTACCAATACCGAAAAGTTTATATATCTACTCTTTGTTTAAATTACATGAATAAACCATCGATTATATTTATTTTATTAACCTTAATCATAAGTTTTTCTTTGATGTCTGCATCTGCCCAAATAATGGATGTTAGCATTGACGGGAATGCCTCAGTTTACATATGCTACCCTTATGAATACAATGTTACTTTGACAAATACTTCTGTTAATGAAAGTGCAATTGATATTAATTATACCGTGTCACTTCCAACAGGATTTAACACAACTGATCCTCTTACTTATAATATTCCATCTTTAGGCCCAGGTCTATCTGACAAAATAATAATTAATGTTGATACTTTGTGCAATGCCCAAGTAGGCAATATTTCTGTTAACGGGTCATATGATTATAACAGCAGTTCCCATCCAATCACTTTTACTAAGCCAATAACTGTTTATCAAGGCGCAGTTACAATAGAAAAGACTCCTTCAACTCAATCAGCAACACTTGAAGATAATGTTTCTTGGACTATTACCGTAAAAAGCACTGGTCTTGGTCCAATTGAAGATGTTATCGTGACAGACATACTTGAACCAGGATTACAGTAACTTTCTTCTTCTCCTAGTGGAGTTCAAACAGGGCCCGGAGAATATCGTTGGACATCTACCGAAATTTCTGACCTTTCTCACATGGATCCTAACGATGAAGTACAAATCCAAATAAGAGCAAAGGTCATTGGATGCACCGAATTATATGATACTGCCCGGGTAACATGGGGTTGCGGAGGAGGATGTCAAACACAAGAAACTATAGCAAGTATAGCTTTCCAACCAAATCCTCCTAAAATTGATTATAGTGTCCCAGATTTTAATATAAGTTATTGTGGCACTGGAAATACTTTTACTATACCAATTTCCAATACAGGTGGAACTGCATATGATTTTAATTTATCCGCTGATTTTGGTAGCCTGACAGTTACTAATATTACTTCGCCGTCTGGGGCATCTTATAACAATTCTGGAAAATACTTTGTCGTAGGTGATGTGCCCAATGGAACTACCAATCTTACTTTTGATTTAGTCCCCTCTGGTGGGTGGTGTGGGCCTTTACCTTCTGGCACAATTATATTTAGGCCCGAATACTTTTATTGTAGTCAAGAATTTTTCCCTCCTGTAAAATTTGGGAGCTATTCTGTTCAGAATGTTCCATCAGTCTCCGTTTCAAAAACAGGTGCGCCTTCCCAGATGTATTTGGGGGGAACTATTACTTACAATATTACGGCATCTTATTCTGGACCAACATCCTGCGGGAGTAGCACCGCATCAAATATAGTTGTAGTAGATACAATACCTGCTGGTTTTTCTATAACTGATGCAGGCGGAGGAAGTATTTCAGGGAATACAATAACTTGGAATGTTACCCCTGCAGCCATATTCAACACTTCAATTACCCTTCAGTCTCCAACTTATGCAAACTGTGAATACTGCTATACAACTGCAACTAATAGTGTCACTGCTACCGTTACCGATTGTTGTGGCTGTGTTCGAACGGCCTCTGCTTCTCAGTCAACAGTACTTGAATGCGCAGAAACTATATCCTCTGACAAATATGTCTCTTCAAGTTTCAATTTTGAGAAATGTACCCCAATAAAATACACAAATGAATTTAACTTTTCAGACACAAGTTTCTGGGATGATGTAAATGTATCAAATCTTAAATTCCGAGAGGAAAGACCAAATAATCAGAATCTCCAAGGCCAAGTTAAAATTGATATAAATGGAACTTGTATAGTTTATTACACGCCACCTGTCTCAACGTATCTTGATGTTAATTTTTCTGATGTTGATTTCTCATCATGTTTTGATGCAGATACTACTTCGATTAGGAATACCAAGATAAGAATAGAATACAACATGTCAACTCAAAACTCATCAAGTCCCTCTTGTGGTTCTGGGTCTTTCTTTGACTGGTCAATTCTTAATACTGGCAAAACTATCGTAGGGAGCGGGTGCTATGAAAGTTCTCAACAGATAAGAGAGGGCGTATTCGTTCCTGTGAATGATTCTCAGATGGGAATTAGTATTACTGGACTCCCGCCTATTGTTGATAAATGCGGAACATATGATATAGAACTAGTCATTAATAGGAGTTCTTCAGTGGGTGCATATGATGTAGAGGTAGTATTTCCTCTAAGTAATTACCATATCAATTCTGTTTCTTATATAGGATACACCCCTTCAGAAAGTAACAATAGTCCCACAGATTTTGTATGGCAATATGGGGATTATTTTGCCACAAACACACAAGCTAGAATTCAAATGAACGTAACAAAAAAGTGCACCGATCAAGGTGGAATGAGTTCTAGCCTATACTGGGATGGTCTATGCAATAGAAATGGAACTTACGATAGAGAATGCCAAGATGGCGCTTCTCAAAATCCTTTAGTTTTAAGTGGAAACGTTTGTATAATGAAGGTACCAGAGCTACTCTGGGCCACGACTAATCAAGCCACCTGGAAACTCTGCCTCACAAATGCTGGAAGCGGTGCAAGCTACAATGTTTGGGTAGAAGATGTTTTAGGTTCAGGGCTTTCTTATAATTCTTCAGTTGGAACTTACTCTCAGCTTAATATAAATCAAGATAGGAATGGTAATCCAATTAATGGAGCAACCTGGATTATTGATAAAATTAATGCAGGCGATAAATCTGAAATTTTGTTTACCGCTAATATTGATTCATGCACAAATCTAACAAATCTAGCGTCAACTAGCGCTGGCTGTTTAGGTGGAGATTGTCAGCCAGTAAAGACCGATACTGCATCTGTTAGAATACCTAGCACAGAAGCAATCACTACTAATATTGTCCCTGCAACAATAAATATGTGTGATGAGCAAAGCGCAACTGTAATTGTAAAAAATACTGGATTAACTTATGTTTATGATGTTAATGTGACTGCTACATTGCCAACTGGGATTTCATATGTTGTAGGTTCGGGAAACCCCTCTGAACCAGAAAATACTGCCGCAAATCCGATTAGATGGACCAAAGCTGAAATTCTAGGATTGGGGGCTATGGCGCCTTCATCTGAAATAGCAATAACTTTTAGAATTAGTTCTAGCTGTAACATGCCAACTTCTGGAAGTTTTGTTTCACAGGCCACTTACAAGACGCCCTGCGAGGATGTTAAAGTATCTCCTCAAGCTAGCTCCCAGATTAGTAGACGAACTCCAAATTTAACAATTGACAAAAGAGGGCGAAATCATACTACAGGATCCAATTATAATACTAGCGTTGCGGCAGAACCAGGAAATATTGTTGAATGGCGACTTATTATCACAAATAGTGGCAATGCTCCTGCAACTAACGTAGAATTCTACGATGTTTTACCTACAAATATGACTTTTGGAGGTATAAGTACCAGTCAATACCCTGCTGTAGGCACAATACCCTCGGGGTCAGGAACTTCAGCAGACCCTTGGAAACACGGGACTTTATCAAACGTTTCCGGCAGTAACACCGCTACCTACTATGTATGGGGAACTGTTAATTCTGGAAGTTGTGGGGCGGCTACAACAAATACGGCTTATGTTAGGTATGGCTGCGATGATAACTGCAGATTTAATTACAGTGCTTCTGCTGGGCGTTCTTTAAGAACTAGGCCGAATATTACTATAACTCCTTCTATAGTTGGTACATTTACAACTTGTGATGGAACTATCAGATTAGTTATCCAAAATTCTTCAGGATACCCAACTGCTTACAATGTTTTTGTAACTTCTACATTGCCTCCGGGATTTGTATTTGATTCTATGATTACAGGGTCAAATCCAACACCAAACCCTCCTTCAAATTCTGCACAACCTATTTGGTCTCTAGGAAATATGCCCGGCAATACAACTACAACACTTGAATTTAAAATAAAAAATAATGGAACAAGCTGCGGAACAGTTACACCTGGAACAAATAATGTTAGAGTTGATTACCAAGATAGTTGTAGCAATAATCTTGCTGTAACTAATAATACTTTAGCTATTAATCCCCTAAAACCAATTTTATCTATCTCTAAGAATCCCGCCATACAGCCAGTTCCGCCAGGAGGCACTGGAAGCTGGACCATTACTGTTACAAATACCGGTAACACTCCCGCCTACAACGTGACCGTAATTGACACATTAAGTGCTGATTGGGGGGTTCCAATCGTTGCAGGAAATGGAACAAATGGGGAAGTGCCGAATGTTGTTGGCAATACTATAACTTGGCAGATACCTGGCCCGATTGCACAATCAGGAGGTACATGGTCAGCAACTTTATCGGCTAGATTAAATGATGTTGCAGGTACAGGAACGAATGGCGTGATAGTAGTGGGCAAATGTTCCAACGGTTGCATATACAGTAGTGATACTGATACTGCAAGGATAATCAATATCCAAGGTCTTTTTAAAGAGTCTGAAAAAGAAAAAGCAACAATAGGCGAAGAAGTCGTATTTGATTTAGCAGTAGTATATTCTGGAGTAGGCGCAAATTACACAAATACAACTATAGTTGATCATTTACCTGATGGAATTGAATATGTTTCTCATACTTATGCCGATACTTACGGAGGAACAATTCAACAGTTTAATCAAAATGGACAAGTTCTTACTTGGAAATTAGGAACTCCGCTCGGTGCATCAAATAGAAATTTCTTGGGGCCAAATAATGTGTTAATTAAAATCACCGGTAGAATCAAGAACATTCTGCCTGATAATGTTAGAGATGTTATACTAGTAAATAATGCTAATACAAGTTTTATTCAAGATGGTGCACCATACAATATAAGTGATTTGGATGATGTCAGAATTGTTGAACCAGAGCTAACAATAAATAAAGAAGGAGATAAAACTCAAGGATTGCCCGGAGATAACGTTCATTATACAATTACTGTAGAAAATGTTGGAAATAGTTCAGCCTACGATGTTACAATTCAAGATCAAATACCTTCTGGTCTAATTATAGTGGGTGGATCAATTACATCTTCACCTACCGCAGATACTACAATGGTAATTGGAGATATAATTCAATGGACCTATCTATCAATACCTCAAGACCAGTCAGTCACATTAGAGTATGACGCTACAATCCCTCCAGAAGGAGGAAGCTTTACCAATACCGTTACGAATACAGAGTATTGGTCCCTACCAAGTGGCAATGATGGAAGGAGACAATATGGCCCACTTTCAGACGATTGGAATGTAATATCTCCTGGAACAGATTTGCAGAAGGTAACCCTAAATACAGATATTAATGTTCCATCACCGGGAGGGATTGTATACTTTAGTCTCACTATTACAAATACTGGTGCAATGGCTTTGGATCCAGTAAAATTAATTGATTATTTGCCAGATGGCCTTACATATAGGCCTGGTTATAGCATTGTAGGTGGCGTACCACAAGAACCAGATACTATTGTTGGGTCACCAGAAGTTATTACTTGGAACAATATAGGTGTAATGAATCCAACAGATGTAATAGTAGTTCAATTTCAGGCAACAGTGGATCCGGGGAGAACTGGGGCATTCATTAATAATGCCACAGTCATAGGCACATCAACGATAGGTGATGTGACAGACTCAGATGACTCTTCTGTTGGGGTAAAAGGCCCTGCAATAAACATAATAAAATCAGTTGAACCACCTTGGGGAAAGACTGGGTTTACTAATCGGTTCACTTTGGTAGTAACTAATACTGGGGAAGTTCCCTTAGAGCCGGTCTCAGTAATTGACACTCTACCTGTTGGACTAACATATGCTAATTTGGCTTCACCAGTGCAAGATTCAGTTGTAGTTAATGGTAATGGAACAACTACGATAACATGGAACAATATTGGATTATTAGACGTTGGGGAAAGTAAGACTATAGTATTCTCTGCCAAGTTTAATGGTTATGAAAACAAGAGTATAAATTATGCGATCACAGAAGGTCGACCTCCAAATGGATTCACCGTATCCGATGACGATCAAGTAGAGATATTAAAGCATCCAGGTGGAAATCCAAAGGAAACATTAAGAATAATCACAAAAGGATACATGAAGAGATGCGATCTATGCTACACCCAAGACTTAATCAAGGAAGCCAGAGAATTAATAACAAATCAAAATGTTATACTCGAAGATAATCCATGCTGCAGACCTGATGATATCATAGAAGAACTAAAGTTTGAGATAGTTAAGAAAGGCCTTGATAAAGATCCACGGTATATCGAAGCTCTACAACTATTAGACAAATCAGAAAGGCTATGCAGAGAAGCAAACGAAGCATTTGACAAAGGTAACTATGGCCTTGCACAAAGATTAACAAAAGAAAAATGTGAAGCAATTGGTGAAGCAATGAGACTTATGATAGACATTCTATCTTAAAAAATAAATTAATTTTTTTTATTTAAGGTAAAAATACCTCATTTTCTATTTTCTGGGGCAAGTATTCTTCAGCGACAAACTCTAAAGATTTGTTTGCAAGTGCCTGCTGCTCTATCCTTACTCCAAGTTTTAGACATTTTTTCATCTGCTCTTGCCAGTCCTTATGTTTAAACCACTCGTATTCCATTATTTCGTTGATTCTCTTCTTGTCCATGTCTTTTAGCTTTTCAGTAACTTTCTGAAGGTCATATTCTTCGATGTCATCCATAGTCATCCCAATGAACTTTGCATCCGGCACACCTAATCTTCTAGAAAGATATGCTAAGTTCATTGATCCTTGCTTTATCGTAGAGTAGATATACCATCCGTAAGGATCTCCATCTGTAAAGACATAAACAGGTAACTTCTTTTCATTGTGTAGCCTGTTTATTAATCTTCTAATACCTCTTGGAGCCTGCCCCTGGCAAGCTACTAAAAGAGCATTATTTTTTTGGGCAAACTTTTCCTCAATAAGCCTATCGCACATTGCTGCAGTTTCAATAACAAGGATATAGTCAGCGTTAAGATTTAAGAAATCAATTTCTTCAACTGTACCGGGTACAGCCCATCCACCCCTTCCAAGTTTTGAAGCGTTAAATTCATCCTCACCGTCTTTTAGGACCACATCACCGTAAATGTAACCTCTTCTATCTGCTGTAAGGTTTAATTCTTCTCTTAGTATGTCAAGAGCAGTTTCTAGATCTTCAATAATCGGGTTAGACTCTAGCTGATCATCAAATGTGTTCTCCTTGGAACCTTCTACAGTATGCTTTAAAGCATAGTACAATTCTCTTATCCCGGCGTGCTTATTTTCTTCGACAAGTCTTTTGCAGTAAGAAGCAACAAGTACAGTCTGCATGAACTTCTTTGTGTGAGCAACATTTAAGAAATGCCTCTTAGAAAATTTATCGCCTAATTGAATAACCTTCTCATCATTGTCAAAATATACATTTGATTTACCTCTTTGTGGTATCTTTATTGAGGGGCTTTCCTCTTTCATTATCTGATCGTAAATTTCCTGACCAAACTTACCAAGTATGGGGGGAACGTCTCGTGAAGGTTTAATCGCCATTTTCACTCACCTCTTCAATTCCATTCTCTTCTGAAACTGTCGTGACTTCTTCCTCGCCATTATTTTCCTCAAAATCATATTTTTTCTCAACAATATCTGTCAGTGCTTTTATTATTTTAGAATTATCATCAACTTTCACTAGACTTCCAAGGGCATTGGAAGTTTCTATAACATATCTCAATAGGGTTTTTTTCTTTGTAAGTTTCTCACTTGCCCTCCTTTTTCCCGAAAGATATCTAGATAAAGCCCTTCCTGCATCCATCAATGCAAATCTGATCTCATTATAGATTTCCTCTTCTGTTGCAATCGCCTGTTTTCCTGCTGAAGTATAAGGGATATGAGTTGAAACAAGATTAACGAATATTGTGAGTGGAGCACTGTCATCCTTTATGCCATATCTCTTCCACTCAATCGATTTAGCTGCCTCTGTAATGCAGCATCCTCCTTGATCAAATATTAAAGGAGTTCTATTAGCATATCTAATGATGTCAAGTCCATTGTTCCCTGCACCCCCTCCATAAGCAATACCTGCTTCGACAATAAAGGCTATTCCACCTTGGTAGGTTTGCGGACTTCTAGTTACAGTATGAACAAATTCAGGTGCTAGAATACCTTCAAGACCAAGTTTAACTGTTTCGGCTCCAATTGGGATTAGTCCCTCAGTGGGAGGGGCCATAAATGTTATCTGTTTTATAGCACTTACCAATTTTTCAGCATATTCCCAGTCTACCTTTTTGGGATTAATGTCAAGATCCAGGCCCGAAAGCTGTTCTATTTCCTCAACTTTTTTATTAGACACTCTTGTGAAATCAGAAACTAAAAAGGTTCTTACTCTCGTGGCACTTGAGTTTTTAATCATAGAAAGTATATCGTCAGCAGAACTCCCATGAGGATGTGGCTTCATTTCTTTTGGATTTTTTGGGATCACTCTAACATTTCTGTCAAAGAGTATCTTTGTACCGTCAGGTTCAACAAAAAGAATTCGCGTATGTGGATTTGCAATTGCAGTCATCTTAAGGTAACTATAAGGTCCGTACTTTGATCTGTTGTACTGAAGGTTCTTTGCTTCAAGATTTATTCTTGTACCCCTCCACTTATCAGGATTCTTTGAGGTTTCATGGGATAAGATCTCTCCCGCATTTTTTTCAACATCTATCTTGATATTTACCTTATTTATAGTCTTATCACCTGTAGAAGTTACCACCTCAGTTGATTTTCCTGTACTAACTTGAGAATACATAACTGCTCCTGAAACACCAATTCCTTGTTGACCTCTAGATTGAATATTTCTATGTGCCTTGCTTCCAGCAAGCATTTTACCAAAGACGTGAGGTATATAATCTAAAGGGATCCCTGAAGCGTTATCTTCCATTATAATTCTGTAATGTTCTGGACCTATTTCAGTAATGTAAACTGAAATATCGGGGAAAAGTCTCGCTTCCTCACAAGCGTCAAGCGAATTTGTAACCCCTTCATGAACAAGTGTTGTTAATGAACGTAATTTACCAGTATATCCTAGCATTGCTACATTCTTTTTAAAGAACTCAGAAACACTTTGCATTTTAAATGACTTAAATATTTCATCAGCATGTTTGACTTTCGTTTCTGACATCCAATTTCACCTATTGATAACTAGTATTTAATTCTTTATAAGCCTTGCTATAGTGAATTTTGAATTATTTTATAATATTTGATAATTTAATAGAAACTTCTTCTAAAGTAGAGTTAACAAATATAGATTTCTTTTTATTATGTTCGCCTTTTACTATGGTGATCTCTCCTATAATGCTCTTAAAAAACGTCTGAAGCTCTTTGTTTGCCTGGCCTTTCATAGCCGGAGATGTAATTTTTATCCTTATTCTCTTACTCCACTCGTTATATTCAATACGAAATTCACTTGAATTTGGGACAACTTCGATGTCGATTAAAGTACCGCCTCTGCTTTCTTTTAGAGCTTCTCTCATCTTATCACTAATTAGTTTTATAAACTTAATAAATTGAACTCTTAAAAAAGTTACTTGGGAGTATCTATGACAAAGATAACTTTTTTGGGTAGTGGCGGAGGAAGATTCATGACTATTACCCAAAAACGTGGAACGGGCGGATTCTATATCGAGGATAGAATAAATATTCACGTAGACCCAGGACCTGGTGCCCATCTTAGATCAATTCAAAACGGACTTGATCCAAGAAAGACTGATGCCCTTTTAATCTCTCACTGTCACACAGATCATTTTAATGATGTGCCGATAATGGTTGAGAGTATGACCGGGGGAATGTTGAAAAAAGAGGGCCATGTTATCGGTAGCAAAAGTGTCATTGAAGGAAGAGATGAGTTCGCATCAATTATTTTCCCCTATTACCGAAAAAATTTGAGAGGAATATATTCCCTTTCCCCGGGAGAAACTATTGACATCAAAGGGCAGAGAATTGAAGCATTGAAGGCAAAACATTCAGACCCATTTGGAATCGGATTTAAGATACATACTACCTCAGGCTCTATTTCATATACCTCAGATACTGAATATTTTGACGACATGTTGGATCAGTATCTCGGTTCTAGGGTAATGATCATTAACGTTACAAGGCCAAACGGAGACAGAATTCCTTTCCACCTTTCAACTGAGGACGCAATAATCATATTAAAAAAGATAAAGCCCGAAGTTGCAATTGTTACACATATTGGGTACAAGATGCACCTAAGAGGTGCAGAAGAAGAGAGAAGATTTATTCAAGAGAACACCGGAGTCAAAACCTTGATTGCCGATGAAGGATTAAAGATTTATATGAATGGGCAACTTAGCTACCAAGAGACGGTGAAATAATGTTGGATAAAGACTATGGCGGCAAGGAAATTGAAAAGAAATGGCAGAATTATTGGCTTGAAAAAGAAATATTCAAATTTAACCCTGAAAAAAATGGTGAAGTATACGTTCTTGATACGCCACCACCATTTACATCAGGTTCACTCCACATGGGACATGTAATGGATTTCACATGGATTGATTTCGTACAGAGATACAAGAGAATGAGAGGATTCAATGTCTACTGTCCACAGGGATTTGACTGTCATGGACTTCCAACAGAGTTAAAGGTTGAGCGCGAATTTAAGATATCTAAAGATGACAAAGAAGCTTTTATTGAAAAATGTAAAGAGTGGACTGTCCAATGTGTCGACAGGATGAGAAGGCAGATGACCGATATCGGTTATTTCCCGGATTGGTCAAGAATGTACCTCACAATGAAACCTGAATATATTAAACTTATCCAAAAAACATTAATTGATTTTTATAATAAAGGATACCTATTTAGAGAAAAACATCCTATACTCTGGTGCCCAAGATGCATGACGGCTCTTGCAAAGGCCGAAGTAGGATATGAAGAAAAAGATGGAAAACTATACTACCTTAAACTTCCAGTCGAAGGTGGAAAAGAGTATGTTGAGATTGCAACAACAAGGCCAGAGTTGATGCCATCATGTGTGGGCGTATTCTTTAATCCAAAGGATCCTAGATATCAAAATTTTAAAGGTAAAAATGTTTCCCTGCCTTTATTCGGCAGAAAAGTTCCAATACTGTCTGATGAAGAAGTTGACATGTCTTTTGGAACAGGCGTAGTTTATTGCTGTACCTATGGTGACGAACAGGATATATTATGGCAGAAAAAGTATAATCTTGAAGTTATAAATTCAATCACAGAGGATGGAAAGCTAAAAGTTGGGAAGGATTATGATGGCCTACCTGTTAAGGAAGCAAGGAAAGTCATAGTATCTGAGTTAAATGATTTAGGCCTTCTCATTAAAGAAGAAAAAATGAAGCACAGGGTATTGCTTCACGTTGAAAGAGGGTCATGCAAATCACCAATTGAGCTTTTACCTATGGAGCAGTACTTTATCAATGTAAGGGACTACAAGGATATGCTTATTGAAAATGGAAAGAAAATATCCTGGAACCCACAATACATGTACGATAGATTCTATGACTGGACAGATTCAATGGACTGGGACTGGATTATATCTAGACAGAGAGTCTTTGGAACGCCAATTCCTTTCTGGAAATGCAAAAAATGTGGGGAGCTAATACCTGCAAAAGAAGAGTGGCTACCGGTTGATCCAAGATTTGATATGCCAAAAGAGAAATGTAAATGTGGCTCCAATGAATTTATCGGCGAATCAGATGTATGTGACTGCTGGGTTGATTCATCTGCAACACCTCTTGCAATTTCAAAGTATAATAACGATGAGAAGTTTTTCAGTAAAACTTACCCTTCAACTATAAGGCCACAAGGTTATGAAATTATTAGAACTTGGCTATTTTACACTTTATTTAGATGTAATCTGATTACAGGAGAAAATCCCTGGAATGAAACATTAATACATGGAATGGTCGCAGGCCCAGATGGAAGAAAGATGAGTAAATCCTTAGGAAATGTTATCGAGCCTGATGAGCCCCTCAGTAAGTACTGCGCCGATGCATTGAGACAATGGGCGCTTCTTGCATCCAAAGGAGAAGATTTTCCATTTACCTGGAAAGAAATAGAGCATGGTAACAGATTTTTAACTAAACTCTGGAACGTTTCAAGATTTATTGAGATGAACATATCTGAAGCAAACACTAAAAACATTGATCTTGATTCACTTACAGTATCGGATAAATGGATTCTATCAAAGCTAACTGAGTTAGTCAAGTTCTCAAGAAAGGAACTTGATGATTATAGTTTTGCTCTAGTCTTAAAAGAAATAAGAACATTCTTGTGGCATGAAGTTGCAGATAATTATATTGAGGTAGTCAAATACAGATTGTATAACAATGTGAAAAAAGACGAGGCAACTTTTACTTTGAAGACATTGCTTAGAAATGTAATTGGATTGATTTCACCATACATACCCCACATAACTGAGGAGATATACAATGAAGTCTTTAGTGATGAAGGAATAAATAGCATTCACCTTACAGAGTACCCTTCATTTGAATTCTATGATAAAGAGGCTTTCGAAAAAGGAGAGATTTTAAAAGATATCACTGTTGCCATAAGAAGATACAAGTCAGATCTGAAGATGTCATTAAATGCACCAATAAATGGGGCGATTGTGTACACAGAAAAGAACATCGAGGAAATCACAGAAGATATCTCAAAATCAATGAATATCTCAAATCTAGAACTAAGAAGCGGAAAGCCAGACATCGATGAGAAGATAATTGATGTTACTCCGCGATACGATATAATAGGGCCAAAATTCGGAAAGGACGTCCAAAAAATAAAGACATTGTTAAAAGACAATATCGCCCAACTTGAAGAGAAAGGTGAAATCAAAGTCGATGGATTTGAGCTCAATAGGGATTATGTTGAAAGGGTAGAGCGTGAGTTCCTCAAGAGTGGTAAGAAAGTAAATGTCATTAAGGATAAGAACTTTATCATTGAAATCTTATAAAAACCTTTTTAAATTTTTTTGAAAATTTAAAGTAATGGTTTATCTAAAAGTTGCATACAACGGCAGAGAATTTTATGGTTCACAGTCTCAGCCAAATGTCCGAACAGTTGAAGGAGATATTTTAAACATTCTAGATAAAGAGGACATCAAAGTGATTAACTATGGTTTTTTATCAAGAACAGACAGAGGAGTTTCTGCTCTTTGTAATATCTTTAGATTGGAAGTAGAAGAAGATCTAAATATAAAAAAAATAACCCATCTTTTAGAAGATATTTGGATATACGGTAAAACTAACAAAGACCTTAAATTTCCCCTGACTAAAACTTATAGGTATTACCTTTTCGATAATGGATATGAAGAAGAGCTTATATCAAAAGGCTTGTCATTTTTTAGCGGAACACATGATTTCTTCTCTTTTTCTAAATATAATAGAATTGAAGACACAAAAAGAACAATTGAAACAAACTATAGAAAAGAAGGGCCGATTTATGTATTGGAATTCACGGGCAAGGGATTTCTTTGGCAGATGATCCGGAGAATTGTTGGATCAATAGTTGATTATGCAAACGGAAATATGTCTGAGATTGAGATTGTATCTGCTTTGAATGGTGAAACTACGCTCAATGCAACACCTTTTTCTTCTGATTATCTCCTTCTGTATGACATTGAAACAAACTGTGATATGCACTATGATGACTATGTACTTAGAATTTTGAAAAGAAGGTTCAATGAGTTATTTACAAATTTTACCGCAAGAAGTCTATTGGAGAAAGAGAGTTTTAATTACATCGACGAAACAGAAAAACTTATTAATAGAGATTAATCTTCTGATTCTGACAGCCGGGTAGGGTAGTGGTCAATCCTTCGAGGCTCTGGACCTTGAGACGGTGGTTCGAATCCGCCCCCGGCTACTGTTTTTCTATAAATAAATATTTATACTAAGAATTCATATAATGTTTATGGAAAATAATTTGGGGCGAGAAGGACTGCCAATAACAGAAAGGATTGTGAATGAGTTTGAAATAGAAGCAGGAGATTTCTATGATCTGGCCAAGATTTATTTAGATGCCCTCTTAAGAGTTCAAAAAGATGTAGCTGCTCGTATTATAATAAAATCAGTCGAAGAGGGTGCGGATGTTAGGGATATTTATTTACATGTTTTTGAACCTTCTCAACACGAGATTGGGCGCTTATGGCAGACTAATCAGATTTCAGTGGCTCAGGAACACTTTTGCACAGCTGCGACTCAGATGATAATGTCTCAGCTTTATCCTTACATATTTAGCAGCAGTAAAAACGGATATAAGATGATCGCAACATGTGTTGAAGGAGAATTGCATGAGATAGGAATTCGGATGATGGCCGATCTATTTGAAATGGAAGGATGGGATACTTATTATCTTGGTGCCAATACTCCAACTCCAAGTACCATAGACACAATTAAAAAATTGCAACCACATTTAGTGGCCATTTCAGCTTCTATACACTACAATGTAGGAAATGTAAGAAAATTAGTCCAAACAATTCATGAATCTGATTTAATATCAACTACTAAAGTTTTTGTTGGTGGAAGGCCATTCATTTTAGCACCTGAATTATGGAAAAAGGTTGGGGCTGACGCTTGCGCTCCTAATGCTTTAGAAGCTATTAGTTTAGCCAACAAAATAATTATCAATCAAGGTGAGAAATCAAATGTCAAATGAATTACCTGCTATTTCTAAAGAAACATTAGAATATTTTCAGAAATCATCTCCAGATATTATCAAAAAAACTGTAGCACTTGCTTTAAAAAGAGAAGACGAAATAAAGCATCACGGTAAAGACGCCTCTAAAATTTTAACTTCAGGGATGGAGTTTACCACTAAGATGTTGGAAGCTGCTATGTCCATGGGCGAAATTACTCTCTTGAAAGATGAAATAAAATGGGCAAAGGATAGGCTGCCACACGATGGTGTGGAGATGGAACATATTTTAAATAGATTTAAAATATATAGAGATGTCATTACAGAGAGTTTACCAACTGAAAATGCACTCGAAGTTATAGCTTATTTAGATTTGATGATAAGCAAACTACAAAAACCATTGGATTAATATCTAAGAGGTTCAAATGTCAGAAAATACTATTAATGGTTTGGCCTTTTTATGTAATTTAGATGGAGAAGTCATTGAATTTATCCATAACAGTGTAGAATTGAAAAATGAAATATATATTGGCGAACCATTTTATATGCTGCTTGATTCTGGAAGTTGGGAGAAATGTCATGAATTTCTAAAAAATATACATTATAAGAAGGTAGCATTAGATTGGGAAATGAATATGCCCTCTAAAGGTAAAGTAACTGTTATGTACTTTTCTGGTTTTTTGGTTGAAGATAAATTATTAATATTTGGTGTCAACTCCCGAGATGAAACAACTCTTTTTATAGAGGAAATTAGCAAGATAAATAATCAACAATTAAATTCTTTACGAATGGCGATGAAAAATTTTGATATTTATCTAAAACAACAAGAAACAAAAGATAGGGATTTATACGAAGAATTAGGGCGTCTGAATAACGAACTAGCTACAGCACAGAGAGAATTAACGAAGAAAAACATCCAATTAACATCTTTAAATGAGCTGAAGAATAATTTTTTAGGCATGGCAGCGCATGACCTAAGGAATCCATTAGGATTGATTATGAATTATAGCGAATTTCTTTTACTTGCAAATCCTGAATTAAATGAGAAATCAAAAATGTTTATAGAGAATATTCTTTCTGCAAGTGAACTTATGAGGAGGCTTATTGATGATTTTCTGGATGTTTCAATAATAGAATCTGGAGAATTTCCGATTAACAAACAGCTAACGGATTTAGTGCCCCTCTTAAGAGAAAACATTGAGAGATTGGAATTTAAATCTAAAAAGAAAGAAGTCATAATAAAATTTGATTATGATGATTATATTGGCCTTATCAATATTGATGGGCCTAAAATAAGTCAAGTTTTTACAAATTTTTTATCTAATGCAATCGAATATTCTGTTCCAAATTCAAAAATATATGTAATGTGCTATAAAGATCAGGATAGCATCGTAGTTTCTGTTAAAGATGAAGGGCAGGGAATACCTGAAAATGAGTTAGGTAATTTGTTCAAATTCTTTGGTAAGGCTAGCACAAAAAAAACTGGCGGAGAAAAAAGTACGGGACTTGGATTGGCGATAGCTAGAAAGATTATAGAGTCACACAAGGGCAAAATATGGGTAGAAAGTAAACAGGGAGAAGGGGCCAAATTTTATTTTTCAATTCCGATGTTAGAAGATTAAATTTTATCGATCAAGAAATATAATAATGCTTATATATTCTTTAGTCTTATGCAAGGCGATGACTAAGACTAGAATACTCTTAGTAGATGATGATATCAAAGTTCTTGAAGCTACATCAAGGATAATAAAATCCTTAGATTGTGATCTTGAAGAAGCTTCTAGCGGAAAAGAATGCCTTGATAAAATATATGACTTTAAGCCAGATTTAGTTATCTTAGATGTAGTTATGCCAGATATAGATGGAATTACACTATGCAAAAAAATTAAATCTGATCCGAAATTAACTGGAACTTTTGTAGTTTTAGTCTCGGGAGTTAAAATATCTCCAGATCAACAAGCACAAGGACTTGAATCACTAGCCGATGGTTATATACAGCGCCCTTTTGTTTCTAGGGAATTTATAGCAAGAATCGAATCCCTCTTAAGAATACAAAAGACAGAGAAAGCTTTACGAGAAAGTGAGTCAAAATTCAAAACTATTTTTGACAATGCAAAGGATGCAATTTATATCCATGACCTTAATGGAAATTTTCTTGAAGTTAACAAAACGGCTTGCAAAATATTGGGGTATTCAAAAGAAGAACTATTGAAGATGTCTCCAAAACAAATTGACTCTCCCAAATATGCTAAACTAGTTGAATCTAAGATTATTGAACTTATTAATAATGGCGAAGCTTTTTTTGAAACAGAACATATAAAAAAATCTGGTAAAATTATTCCAATTGAATTAAGTAGCAAAGTTATTCAATTTCAAGGGCAGAAGTCTATAATAAGCATAGCAAGAGACATTTCCCTAAGGAAGGAACTTGAATGTGAATTGGAAAAGAGTCAGGATCTATTACTGGAAACAGGTTTCATTGCAAAGGTTGGTGGTTGGGAGATTGACGTATTCACAATGAAACAAAATTGGACTGAAGAAGTATATAGAATACATGAAGTTGATTTTGATTATGAACCGGATGTAGAAAAAAGCTTAAGTTTTTACACTCCAAAATCTTGGCCAATAATAGAAAAAGCAGTAAACGAAGCAATAGAAAATGGAACTCCTTATGATTTAAAGTTGGAATTTATAAGTGCAAAAGGAAATCATAAATGGGTTCATGCCAGAGGTAAAGCCCATCAGATTAATGGAAAAACCGTTAGAGTATCTGGAACTTTCCAAGATATAACAAAAGAGATGGTCAATGAAATAAAATTAAGGGATTTGAACGAAACACTGAGAGTACTGAACAAAATATTAAGGCATGATATATTAAACGATTTAACTATTGTCCTAACGGTATGTGATTTAATGAAAGATGCCGACCCTAAATTGAAGCAGAAAGCTGCAATTGCTCTTGATAAAAGTGTTAATCTGATTGAAAGGATGAGAGAACTTGAATACACTCTAACTTCTGGCGGAGAAGTCAAGAGTTACGATTTAAGAAAAATAATAGAAAATGTTACTAAGAATTATCCTGAAATTAAATTTTATATTAATGGAGATTGTAATGTTTTGGCTGATGAAGCAATAAATTCTGTTATTGATAATCTTTTAAGAAATGCAGTAGTGCATGGTAAAACTGAGAGGATAGATATTAACATAGTGCCCGATTATAAAACCTGCACTATTGAGTTATCGGATTTTGGTATAGGAATCCCAGAAGAATATATGTCAAAAATATTTGAAGAAGGCGAAAGTTTTGGGGAAACTAGGGGTACTGGCCTAGGCCTTTATATTGTTAAAAAAGTTATTGAACGATACTGCGGAGAAATTAAAGTGGAAGATAATAAACCAAAAGGAACTAAATTTATTATAACTTTATTAAAAGCTTAAATTAACCCCAATCTTCCCCATCAATATATATCCAGAGTTCTCCTGTAAGTGCTGATCGTTCATCGCATTTCTGGCAGAATTTTTTAAAGGTTGTTTTTGTGGATGCGGCAATTGAACATATGCCTATCTCTTTTTCGTCATCTTTCTGAACAAGATTATCGCAATTAACACAAATATGTGGCCCTTTTCTATCTATAAGACTCATCTTATCCCATAGGCTATTTTTAGGTATTGATTTAAATATTTTCCTACTTGGTTGTGGCATGATTACTTTTTAGATTGTAAAAAGCAAATAATTTTAAGGCTATAGGCTAATAAATATTTATGGATAATCTAAAGGAGCTTTTTTTTAATAGAAAGACAGTTGAGATATTACTTAGCATGCTTGAGAATGAAAAACCTAGGTATCCCACGGTAATTGCAGAGGAAGTAGGCTCCATTTATCCCCATGTTTTCAATATATTAAAGGAGCTTGAAGGGGTAGGACTATTAGAGTCATACAAAGAAGGACGAATACGTTTCATAAGACTAACCTCAGAGGGTAGGAAAATAACTGAAAGATTTCAGGCATTATACTCTGAACTAGAAGAATTTGAGCAAAAGTTTTCTGAAGAGAGGGAAAGGGAGGATTCTATTGCCATCAATAAATTTAGGGAGAGTATTAAATCAATAGAATACAGGCTCCTTTCTGAAAAACTTGATAAAAAAGACAGTTTCAAAGAAGTATTAAAATTGTCAAAACTTAGAACAGAACTAGAAAGGACAAACTTTAGAAATGACAATGACAGAGAAGAAAAAAATAAACTTTTGAAAAGAATTTATTATATCGAAGAGAAGGCAAAGTTCCTTTTAATAAAGTACTAAGAGCCTGCTCTTTCAACATAAATTGAGAGGACATCTACCCAGGCAGTTTCAAATCCTTTCTCTTCCTCAGTTCTGAATGCATCTGATGCTCTTTTTGTTGATTCAAGCAACAGTTTTTTAAGATCTCTCTTGTCAAATTCCTTTGAGACAATCTTACAAATAATTGAATCTCTATCATTTTTTTCCACAGAGGTAACAATACCATTTATGGCCTTTGCGTAACCTTTGTTGAATTCTGTATCCCCCAGATGCTCTGCGATCTGAAGATAGTTTTCTCTTGCCTTTTTCATGTCTCCATTTTCGAGGTATGATACTAATAGTTTCAATCTAAGTTTTACCTTTTCCAAATAAATCACCTCAGTGTTGCTATTATAATAATATGATCTTTTTCATATGGTGAAAGATTAATTGTATCTACTATGTTAAAATTTTTTTCTAGATGTTCTATCTCTTCTTTAAATATGTCTTCTGGCACCCTGATTGAATCAATACTTCTGGCCTTGACACAATAGAAGACCATTCCTCCTTTTTTGAGATATACAGAATTTTTAATTAAAATTTCATGTTGATGTTTTTGTGCAACATCCTGGTAAATGAAATCAACTTGTTCTATAAGCCCCGAATATAGATTTGGTTTTGAAGCATCTTCTAAAATAGGATAGATGTTCTCCCTAACTTCACTTATATTGAGAAACTGTCTCATGCTTCTTTCAGAGATTTCAACTGAAAAGATCTTCCCATTTTCTACAATATCTGAGATGTGGGAAACTGTTGTCCCTGTGGCCGCACCAAGATAAAGGATTTTTGAGTCTTTTTTAAAAGGTAGGTTCTTATAACCTTTCATTACAGCGGCTGCAAGTTTTGATCTTTTCGGATTCCATTCACGGAGTTCCTTTCCCTTGAAATCTACTAGCTTTTCACCGTATACCTTCTCTCCCTTTTTAAGATTCTTTGTAAAAAGTTTATCGCTATCGACAAATACATTCGTAAAAATCTCTTCCATTAGAGGTACTAATCAATGAGACTATAAAAGTATTTCTAAATACAAATGATTTTCACTATGCCTTAAGTTTTTCTTCTTTCATTGTTTTTATAGTTGCAATATGTAATGTAACACCAATTGCTATAATAATCAAAATAATCCTGATACTAATATTCGAAACTACAAATAAAGCTGAAATCAATATAGTTGCCCATAAAAAAGAGAGTGTAATTATTTTTATTCTCAATGCAACCCCCATCCCGTCTCTATAATTCTTGATGTAATTCCCAACAAATTTGTTACATAAGAGCCAACTATGGAATCTATCAGAGCCTCGAGCATAACATGCGGCAGAAAGTAAAAGGAAAGGTGTAGTTGGTAAGATAGGCAGAAAAATACCAACTATTCCAAGTACTAAAGAAATTGTTCCTGCAATAATCAATATTGTCCTTATTATTTGATTTAATTTTTTATTATTTTCTCGAATATTACAATCAAAGGTTGGATTCACTATTATTTCACCTTATTACCTCTTAATTTATTTAAAGATATCAATCCGAAAAGCGGCCCTAAAAATAGGATTGAAAAAGCATATTTCCAGCCAACAATATCAACAACTACGGGTATTAGTTTAATTGAGATAATTGATATGAAAAATCCAATTGCAAGCTGTATCGTAACTGCAGTTCCCATATACTTTTTATCCCCTACCTCTGTAGCCATACCTGAATACTGGGGGCTGTCTGCAACTGCACTCATTCCCCAGACCAAAGCTATAATAATCATTGCAATGTTATTGACTCCAAAAGTAAATCCAATTATTAGAGAACAGAAACCGCTTATTGAAAGCATTAAAATGTTAAACTGGGCCTTCCCAATCTTATCAGCAATGAAACCCCCAAAGAATGTTGTTAATGAGCCGAAGAGAAATATTAAGAAGGTGATTAGTGAAAAGAATAGAATTGAATTATCGTTTGCTCCAGATTTAAGATAGGATTCCCTTAAAAAAATTGGTATCCAAGCCCACATTGCATACAATTCCCACATGTGGCCGAAATATCCGTAATTTACTAGTTTTAATCTTTCATTTTTTAATATATCTTTTAAGTTTTCTAATCTAAATTTTATTGTTCCTGCAGTGTAAGGCCCTTCTTTTACAAACACAAAAATTAGTATCGCACTTAACAAAGAAGCAATGCCAGAAAAACTAATCAAGATTCTCCATTCCGGTATGCCTGTTAGATTAAAAAGGTATGGCATCCCAGATCCCAGTGCTAGAGAAGCACCCATACATCCAACTGCAAAACCCCTTTTCTTCTGAAACCAAGAAGATGCTAGTTTCATTCCCGGAGGGTATACTCCTGCCAAGAAAAAGCCCGTAAAAAATCTAAGTACAAGCAATAAAGCAAATGATTCAACAAAAAATGCTACAATAAAACTTGTTAACCCTCCAAGTGCTGCAGATGCTGCAAACACATTTTTTGTTTTGAATACGTCAGGCAAGTTTAGAACTGCATAAGTAAGGGCGCCGATGATGAATCCTATCGTTACTATTATGCTAAGTAAACTTTTTTCTGAATTTGTAAGGTTAAAATATTCTGTTAGTTGAGGTATTACAGCATTAGCACTAAACCACAACGAGAAGGATAAAATTGCGGATAAGGATAAAATGATTAGAATTTTTAAGCGCGATTCAAAATGAAACATGAATTAGTAAAAGTCTAGGGAAATATAAAGATTACTTCTTTCTAAGAGGATACTCTTGAGAATTATTTACGTATATTCAACGTTATACGAAAAAATAAAATATATTGTTATTTGATCAATTCAAGATTTCTAACAATTCTATCCTCTGCATTTTCTGTTTTTATTGGCAAAGCAACAGAGTCAATTCCTAAAGCGTCATGACTAACTAACAACCACTGTCCCTTGGAAAATTTGAAAGTTTGAATGAACTCGTTCTCACTTAAACTGAATGCATCGCCAACAACCTTCCTATCATATTCTCTGGGAAGTTTACTAATGAAATATGTGTGAAGTTGCCCCATGATATTTGTATCTAGGTATGAGCTTCTTTGTGTCGCTATACCCACGCCAATACCAAACTTTCTACCCCTTCTAGTTAAGGTCTCAATTATTTTTTTACTCTCTTTTTGAGAGTCCCTAGAGGGAGTTTGAGGTATAAACTCATCTGCCTCATCGAAAACAAATACCACGTTAGGTTCAATTATTCCCTTCTTTCTTCTCTCTTCGTAAAGGTAATCCCCCATCTCTTTTGAAAGTCTTCTGATTTGGTCTTGGTCATATGATGTAATTATATACAATCCTTTTTTCTTCTGTTGTAATTTATCTATAAATTGTCTTTTTGTCATTTTTAAATCGTCAATTAAAACAATCTCTGATTTAGATGTGGCCCTTCTAAATTCTGACTTAATGTTGTTAATATAGGAGTTTAGATACTTATTCGAATAAACTATTTTATCCAAATGATTTTTTTGTGTCAAATCATTTTTTTTCTGTAAATTTCTATCTAATGCTGGATCTTCAAATATAATCGAATCCATTATCTCTTTTGCAGTTTCCTTTGTAAGCATTTGTCTACCGTACTTTCCTACAATTTTCTCTTTGATATCCTCCATGCTATTTTGGATATTCCGACTTCTGGAACCTTTCATTATCCTTTCTTCCCATATCTCTGACAGGAATTCTTGAACTGTGACATCTTCAGGCGCCATTATTTTAATTCTACCTGAATCTAATAATTTTTCTACAGGATTAATAAATGTTCCAATCTTACTCCTCAATCCTTTAGGTAAAAGAAGATTTTTCAAAAATAATCTTGTAGCAGGGCTTTTGGCGTTCTTTTTATCTGAAATAGTTTTATTATTGATGTATTCTATAACTGGACCTGGTAAGCTCTTTTCACCGTAGTAAATAATATTAGCATCCAGATTTTGGTCCATTAATAAATCAAGCAATAGCCCGGTATATTCATCCATAAGATCAAATAATACAATTTTAATATTACTTTCAGCTTTATTTAGGAGTTTTGAAATAATAGTACTAATTAGATTGCTTTTACCAACTCCAGTAAACCCAAATACGCCAAAATGCGTCTTAAGAAGATCCTCCATTCTAAGATATACTTGGACTTTATCATCTCTTGTTAAATAGCCAATTGGGAAGCAGCTAGGATCTTTTTCTAAGCTACC
>JAHKLW010000066.1 GCA_020854815.1 Methanofastidiosum sp.
TGCACCCGCAACTCCCAGCTTCAGAGGATATATAAATATTGGGTCAAGTATTATATTCAGCACAGATCCAAATGCCATGGCATACATAGACCTCTTTGCATCACCCTCGCCCCTGAGAATCGAATTTGCAACATTTGAAAAGAAGATAAGTAATGTCCCAGCAAACATAATTTGGGCATAAACAGTGGCATCATCAATTACATTTCCAGCGCCCATTAATTCAAAGATATTTCTTGAAAAAACAACAAAAGGGAGCGTAATAATAATTCCCAATATTAACATCAATACAATAGTATGAGCGGCAACGTTATCAGCTTCCTCTTTCTTATGGGCCCCAATAAATCTTGATATTGCGGAACTCCCTCCCATTCCTATGCCGGCCCCTACGGACATAATCATAAAAAAGAAAGGAAAGAAAAATCCAACGGCAGATAATGCTTCAGGCCCTAAAAAAGAAACCCAAAGTGCATCAGCAAAATTGTATAAAGTTTGGACAAGCATGGCTATGATCATTGGCATAGAAAGTTTTAGTATTGCTCTTTTAGGGTCACCAAGAAGCGTCTTGATACCTTCGGTGTGTTTTTTTTGTTTGTTCTGATCAATCTTGTTCGGCATAAAAAAACCCTTTTAGATAATAGACTTCCAAATCTAAATTCTAATTATAAATCTATCCATATATTGCAAAAATTATCTTAGATAATATCATATACGAGAGATATTCACGAAAAGATTTTAATAGTTTTATTTTTAATATTCATTATGAGTAAAAATGATATTGTGAAGCTCCCAAAAATGGAAAAAGTTGAATATGACAAACTTATTTCAAAACAATACCTCTGTAGAGTTGCTTTTAGAGGAGACAGATACCCATATATTGCACCACTTTTGTATATTTTTGATGGAAATAATATGTACTTTTTATCTACAAATTATGGCAAAAAAATATCATTTTTTAGAGAGTATCCTTACGTCCTTGTAGAAATAGAAGAATATGAAAAAGATTTCTCGGATTTTAGTTTTATGGTACTTTCTGGAAAACTTGTTCAGATAGATGATGAAAAAAATGATCAAGAGATACGAAAAGACTTTGTTAAAATGATAAAACAGAAGAATCTATCGAAAAATATAATGATAGCACTGGGTCATTCTTCTGATGAACCTTTAGAGTCCCTTGTTAACGAGAAGAGGAGCATAGTCTGGAAACTAACAGATGTTGAAGAAATAAAAGCATTTAAGAAAAGCTAATCTATTCCCAATAATCCTTAACTTCACATGCATTAAGATCTTCAACAGATAGCAATTCATCTGGATAAGGTTCAAAGAAACTTTGATTTTCAAGATATTTTTCATCAAATCTCAAAACCCAGGATTTTAGAATGTTAGTTGGAACGCTTAAAGACACATTACCATTTCTATATTTGTCTATTGTCTCAAGAAAGAATTCTTTCTCCTTTTTATTTAAATTTTTAGATATATATCCAAATCCGTGTAAAAGAATATTTATATTGGGAGGGCATTTTGGCGGCTTTGAAAAAAGAGTGAAGAGGTGTGCTTCGTAATTCTGGAATATTTTTTCAAGTGGATATTTATCCATATTGGCAACGATCCTACCAATCTCTTTTGTTTCTTTTTGGCTGTATGCACCAAACAACAATTTATTGTATGATTGATATTCAACTAAGTCTTTCTTCGACATTGTTTTCTTGACTTCTCTAAATCTCCTTAATGAATATATCTTTGTCAGAAAATGCTGTTTTATTCTTGAGTTAAGTAATCGCCCTTCATCTTCTATGGCTAGATTAGGGTGTTTTTCTTGTACAACTTTACCAAAAAATCCCGGGCCTTTAGGGTATTTAGGTTGTGGGCCTTTGACAGTATGTATCTTGGAATCTTTAATACCACACGAGGGGGACTTTGATTTTAGGATAAATCCATCAATATCTAATAATTTATCTAAAAATGAATTAGAAAACTCTATCATATCTTTAGTGACATCTTTTTCAGTTTTTAGTTGTAAAAGCTTTAAATCGCCATTAAACGAAACAATCCTAATTGGATCTCTTGGCACTCCAAGACCTATTTCAAATTCAGGACAAATCGGAACAAAATCTACAAATGATTTTAATTTTTCTACAAATTCACTTGATATCATCTGGCCGTTATATCTACAGGATCCATGCTCTATGCATTTGCTTATAACAATCCTTGGTTTTAAAAAATGTTTCATAATATCATTTCCCTAATATTTCTGCAGTTTGAATCATTTCTACTAAATCTTTTTCAGATGCATATCCAATTCCTCTAAACCTTATGAGGCCTTCCATATCCAAAAGAAAAACATATCCATTATTTATATTATCAATTGAAAGATAGGAAGTATATTCTTTATAGTTACCATAATGTGTCAAGACATTAGTATGTTTTTCAAGTGGGATACCTGCCCTCATTCCGCCATCTATTGAACTACGGAATAACTTCCATAGTCCATTGAGCATTGGTATTTCATAATAAATATAATTGGACATATTGGAAAATCTATCTTCAAACGGGATAGACCAAGAGTCGAGCATCTCTTGGGCCTGGCGAACAAATGCTATTCCGATCAAAGTAACTTTGCCTATTGCCATATCTGGAAGTATTACTTCCGTTTTAGCCAGAGAATATGCGGTTATTTTCGGAAATATTTTTCCAATTAATTCTTGAGTTGCCATAGCTAAGTATTAGAGACATACTCATTTATCTTTTTCGTATATGCATCAGCGTCAAATTTTCTCATAAGTCCTTTATCGTTCATATAACGTATATTGCCAAAAATTTTTCTTTCTGCCCAAGGTCTATCATGCTTTCCAAAACACCAAGCAATTCCAGTATATCCATTTGGATCTCGACCATCTAATTCATATTTATTATTTAAGTAGATCAATATTTCATACGCATCTTCTGGGGATTTAGTCCATTCAATGACCTTTTTTCCCCAATACATCCGCATATAACCATGCATTTTACCGGTGTATACCATTTCTCTTTGGGCAGCATTCCAGTACGGATCATGGGTGTTTGCATTTTCAAAATCCTTGAGGGAATAGGTATATTCTCTTGAGTCTTTTTCATGTAACTTTAAAGTTTTCTTACACCAATCAGGCAATCCTCCAAAGGAATCATATTGAGCATTATAATAAACGTAGTTCATTGAAAGTTCTCTTCGAACAATTAGTTCTTCTAAGAATGCACCCTTGCCAGCGTCCCCAGTTTGCTGAATTTTCAATGCAATGTACAAAGGAGATATCTGCCCGAAATGGAGATATGGGCTCATATTTGATAGGTAGTCAAGATTTGGATTATTTCTTAAATCATCATACCTATCAAGCTTATGTTTGGTAAAATACTCAAGATGATTTTTAGCTTCTGAAGTTCCTCCAAATAAATAAGGTGCAGCTTTTACACTTTTATCGATCTTAAGAGAGTTAATTATTTCTTCTATTTCGTCCATATTTAAAGAATCAATTCTAAAAGAAAGAGAACTTATTCTAGGGTTGCTTAAACTCGACGGTGAAAGGTAAGAATTCAGGAGTTTATTTATTTTTGGCCTTATAGTTGCGGCTGCGTATTCTTCTTTTTTTGAAACTTCTTCTACTGGAACAACAGTATTAGTTTCAATTTCTATCAAAGGACAATCAATATTTTTTGCAACATGGCCTCTCCAATCTCGTTCAAATCTTTGATAGCCTTTATCTACAATCACGACTGAGGCATCACTTGAAATTTCTGTTGCCCCAATTTTGGGCTTTTTTTTCCAAATGACAAATTTAATATTTTTATTTTTCAGAGATTTTTCAACTTCATATAGTCCTTCAAGCATGAAAGAAATATTTCTCAGATTTGCATTTGGAAATTTTTCATTTAATCCGAAAAATACAATTAATGGTAAATCTAGAGAATTAGCTTTTAAAATTGAATATTCTAAAGCATGATTGTACTCTGTTCTTTGAGAAGACTGCATCCAGTATAGAACATAATCTCCGTTTTTTTCATTATTATCGTTCAAATATTTTATTCTCTCATTTCGAATCAATGCTACACCTTAAATTATAGTAGGTATCCTAATATAGATAATTTTCGGTTAAAAAAGAAAAGAAAAATTAATTCTTTTTATCTATCCCTATCATGACTCCTGCGTAAAGAGAGAATCCTATCATCCCAGTTATGAAAGATGCGATAGCAGTTCCAATTAAAGGCACATTTGACAATATTCCAACTAATGCCAAGTTCAATACTAAGACCAATATCCAAGCTACAATGTAATCTCCAGTGAAAATGTATTTGGCAATATCATTAAAATTAAAGGCTTCAGAGAACTTATCCGTTTTAATGTACTTTAAAACTGCAACTGGTGCCACATATGTGGCTATTAGTATTAATATAGCAAAGACAACGACTAACGGCAAAGCTGCAACTAAGTATGGAAGAAAGATTGGGAAAAATTCTTCTGGATTCATAGTTTGAACTCTTTGAGGACCCATAAAAGCAAGTTTTCCAATTAATGGCCCAAGTGCAACGGCAAAAGCAATGATACCTGCAATCAAAGCAGGGATTGCATATATCAAAGATATTATTAAGCCTAAGAGACCTTTGACAAAGAAGTCTCCAAAATCTTCCCATTCTTCCATCTTTTCAGTTTGTTCTCCTTTTTTTATATCCGAACTTTCAAGTATGTATCCATACGAAATTAAGTTCAGAATAGGAATTATGTTAATAACTATTCCAATAAGGAGTTTTCTAAAGTCAGAAAAGGGTTTTCTGAATGATATGTTATAGTTTACCATCAGATTATGAATAAAAAAATCATTTATATATCTTTTGAGAATGGATTGATAGTAAAGTTTAAAATATTCTTCAACAAAAAAATACTATGAAAAGTAAATTCTTGCCAATCATTGGGATTTTCGCAATTTTGTTTTTATCTTCTATGGGTAGCGCATTTTCCGGGGAAACAAATAGCATTTACATAAAAGTTTATGAAGATGGAAGTGCATTATGGAATCTTGAAACAAGATTTGAACTAAAAAATCAAGAGGATATTGATTTCTTCAATGAATATATGGATGCTTTAGAAGGAGATAAAGAATTCACAATCCAGAGAAAGAAAGAATCACTCCAAAACATAATTAATACTGTAGCCTACTCTTCTGGAAGAGAAATGAATATTGAAAATATTTCTTTGAACTATCAAATTGTAGATTCTATTAATAATAAATACGGTGTTGTTAATTTTAAATTCTTGTGGAGAGGTTTTGGCCTAAAGGATAAAGATCATATCATAATCGGGGATTCATTTAAGGACCGTAGCCAGCTAAAAGAGGGAGAAGTTCTTGCAATAGAATTCCCGGAAGATTATTCTATAAATGGTATTAATCCAGAGCCGACTGATAAAAGAGAAAACATATTATTTTGGTATGGTCCAAAATTATTATTAGAAAACGAACCAAAAGTTGTCCTGGAAAAGAAGTCTTTAGTAAGTTCATTTAATCCATTACTATTTGGGGTAATTGGAATTTTTATTATAATAGGGATCATTGTCTATTTAATTCTTAGAAAAAATAAAAATGCCCCAATATTATTGTCTGACCAAGAAAAAGTAATAAGTATATTGAAATCGTCTGGGGGTAAATCTTTCCAGAACGATATTGTTGCTAGGTCTGGAATGTCAAAATCTAAAATAAGCCAAATAATAACCGAAATGGAAAAAAATGGATTAATAGGTAAACAGAAATACGGAAAAAACAATTTAATAATATTAAAATAAGAATAGAATTTAATCATTAGCTAAACTATAGGAATTATTACGATTATCGTAGTCTGCCCAATTTAGTCTAGAAAGCATTAAAAAGACATTTAAATATATATTTTTAGAATCTATGAAAAAATTAATTGAGTTAATCTCCTCAAATGAAGATTGGTTAATGCAGAGAGTTCTTGATTATGCGAAAGCTAGAGATTATACCAAATATACGTCAACCTTAGTTGAAGCATGGAGACTTTCTATTTCAGGACTTTCAGAAAGTTTAATTAAAGGATTAAATCAATACAAGGGCATTCCAGAACTAACTCCTGATGAAGATTATTCAAAAGACCCTATTGCAGCATTTGGTATTCTTGAAGCCCAAATGCATAGGAGTAGAGGCGTCACTCTTTCAATGTTTTTAGGACTGATGAAATATTATAGGCAAAGTTACTTGGATTTGATATCACAAACAGATTTTGATAATAACGATAAGAACAAATATTTAACATTTACAAATCGATTCTTCGACCGTCTAGAAATCGGATTTTCAAGTGAATGGAGCGAATCAGGTGCAAAAGATCTTATTGAAGACCTTCAATCTAAAAATCGATATATGACTAATGAAAAGAATAAGTATTTGACAATATTTGATAGTCTTAATGCGCCTATGTTTTTCTTGAATGAAAGAAGTATAATAGAAAATTTAAATCATGCTGCATCAGAATATTTTGACTCCTATCAAACATCTGGTGAAAAATACTACGAAATTGAAAAAAAAGAGATGAAACTAAATTTCTTAGAAGCTGAAATTCTTGAATTCAGAGCATCTAATTTAGAAAAGACAGAATTTGAAAAATACATTCTTACTAAAAAGGGACTGTGCTATTTTCAAGTAAAAATGAAAAAGATGCTCGATATCAGTGATAAATTTTTTGGAACAGTAATTATTCTTAACGACTTGACAGAATTAAAGAATACTTCTTCATTACTTAAAGAAAGTGAAGAAAAATTTAAGGCCATATCTAACTCTGCCCAAGATGCAATAATTACATTAGACAACGATGGCAATATAACATATTGGAACAAAGCAGCTGAAAACATTTTTCATTATTCTCTAGAAGAGGTAATCGGGAAA
>JAHKLW010000067.1 GCA_020854815.1 Methanofastidiosum sp.
GACTGCCTTTTTCCATCTCCACTTGTAAATGGAAGCTTGACGTTTTTTATTATCTTGGCTTCGACTTTATGTAATTCTCCTTTTTTATCAAATAGCTCCATTCTAAAAGAATGGGGGCTTCCATCTTCATTGTATTCTGTGTTAATAGTCGCTTTCATTAAAGGAATATTCTCTCCACCAATATAGATGAAACCTGCGTCGACTTCACCCTCTGTTACTATGAGTTTTGTTACATTTAGAGCAAGCTCTTCAGAGAATTGACATGTTAGCCATATCCACATCTTGGGCGCATTCCAGTCTCTAGTTCCCCAGGAATGATCCCTTTCCCCTAAGCCAGAAATAAGATAGTTATTGTCTCCAACTTTAAGTTCGCCAGTAGCTTTACCAAACTGCTCTAAGTGTTCAGATGCAACTGATTGGGATATCTTTTCTTTAAATCCACTTACACATTCCCTGTAGTCAAAGATTTTGTTTAATGACTCAAAATCAAAGCTAAATGAAACATTAACAGGTTGTTTATTTGAAAAGTTCAATAGTTTTCCGTCAAAGGCCAGATTCCATTTCTTTTCAGGTTCAATCTTAGTGAATTTCAAATTTTTAGCAGATAGAATATCATTTTCGTACATGTCATCTTCTTTAAGTCCAATATATGGGCCATCAGGCAGCATAAAAAAACAGAACATATTTTTTAAAGGCTTGTTAGGTTTAAGGCCGATTCTCATGAATGCGCAAATGTCGTTTGCCTTGTCATAAAAGCTAAAGTAAAAGCTCTCATTCCATTCAACGTGATCCCCTTTTGGATGGACTATATCAGTATCCATTATAATTCCTCCATCAAATAGATAACTCCCTCATTACCATCAATCTTTACTTTTTGACCATTTTTGAATATTTTTGTAGCATTGCTAACTGCCGTCACCGCCGGAATTCCATATTCTCTTGATACAACAGCACCATGGGATAGTATGCCGCCAGTTTCAGTTATGAGGCCAGATATCTTAGAAAAGACTGGAGTCCACCCAGGGTCGGTATTGGAAGTAACTAATATTTCTTCATCTCTTACGTTAGGAAGCTCCCTTATAGATTCGACGACTCTAATAATTCCAGACGCTATACCCGGGCTTGATGAAGTTCCTGTCACCTTAAGTAAATTATCCTGTATTTCTATCGTGTCATCAAACTCTACATTACCTTTCAAAAACTTTGGCGGCAAAATATTCTTGTACTTTTCAAACTCTTCTTTCCTTTTGTTTATTGTATCTTTATCAATTATGAGATTGCCCTTTGAAATATCGAATATTTCTTCTTTTGAAAAGAAAAATATATCCATCTGTGAATCAACAATACCCCTCTCTAAAAATCTTCGGCCGTATTCCATGAAGAGTCTTCTTTCTCTTGTGAGCTCATGATCAAGATAAAATCTTTGATTTTCTCTGAATATTAGGTATCTCTGGGCATAGTTTAAAACTTTGGCAAATATTGGCTTTTTAATAAATCCATTTTTTGTCTTTGAAACTGCTTGAATTATCTCAACTTCAGCTTCAAGCCTTTCTTCTCTTTTCCTCTTTTCAACTTCCTCCAAATCTACTTCAGCAGAATCAATAAGGCTTTTCAAAACTTCTGTCACAAGCGATGGATCATCTATCCACCTTGGGTAATAAATCTCTCTGGTGTGTGAACGGTGGCCGTAGTCACTCATGAACTCATTGAACTTATAATAAAATTCCCTCAAGTCCTCATCCTTATCAAGGCATTTTAGAAATTCAGAAGAAGGCAGTTTTTTAATGAGCGCACACACCTTTTCATCATTTTTAGCTTCTCTGGCAAGCTTTGTTATGGCAATGTTTGTCACTATAGTTTTGTTGTCGGGGAGGCCAGTGATCAATTTTGAATATAATAATCCCGATTTATCTCCAAGCCAATCAGTTAACCATCTTTTAAGAATCAAATTTGATCCTATGCTATGCGTCACCATTCCATATCTAATCAGTCGGTTATGTTTTAGGAACTTCTCTCTTAGTTTTACAAATTCATCATGGAGCTCTTCACTATTTAGCTGCTTTAAATTGATCTTATCAAACTCTTTGATATAGGACAAATAGTCGCTTGCCCATTTCATATATGCGCCATCAGTTGTTGATATTTTTCCATCTGGGTCCAGAATAGCGACCCTAATCTCTGCAAGAATTCGCTTGAATAGTTTTGCATCGGCGTTAGCAATTCTTTCTTGATCATTTTTAGGGAAGTAATTAAGTAGTTCCTTTGTCCTTCCAATCTTGGGATTATATGTAAAAACATCTTCTAAGGCCTGGGCATTAAAATAAACATGACCTTTGTGCAATCTCAAGAGATCCTTACCTCTTAACTCTTTATAGCCCATAATTTTGGCGCCTTCCTTGAAAACATATTGTGACAGATTTTCCCCAAGGAGAGAGAAAAATAGAGGCGAAGTAACATCAGCCCAATATTCATCAGAATAACCTCTAGTCCAAAGAGTTTGGTCTTTTTCAATTGTTGTAATCCCTCTTGACTGCAGAATAAATACATCTTCTTTAGATACCGCCCATTCAATATCTTGTGGCGCTTTAAAATAAGATTCAATCTTCTCCCCTAGATTTGAGATATATATTATCTCTTCATCTGTTAGGGATGGTAGCATTTTCTTCGAATCTTCAATCTCTGATGTTACACTTCCTTTATCTGATAAATATATGCCCTTAGACTTGTTACTTATCTTTCTTTCAATAATCTCTTTTGATTTTTTTTCTAAGGTGAATCTGTCTGGGCTTACAACACCAGAAACTATAGATTCCCCAAGGCCCCAGCTTGACTCTATTACTATCTTGTCATTATCGCCTGTTATTGGGTCTGCTGTGAACATGACACCAGCTGCATTTGCATTTACCATGCTCTGTACCACTACAGCCATTCCACCTTCAAGATGAGAAATATCGGCATTATGCCTATAATTAATTGCCCTCTCATTCCAGTAAGACGCCCAACAAAGCTTGATGTGCTCTATGACATCTTCTGTTTTTATATTAAGAAATGAGTCTTGTTGGCCTGCAAACGACGCCTCAGCGAGATCCTCTGCTAGGGCAGATGAACGTACCGCCCATAATTCAATCTTCTTGTTTTTTGAGAGTATTTTTTCTATCTCTTTTGTAATGGACTTATCGATTTCGCCAGACAAAATAAGTCCCTGGATCTTCTTTGAAGTAACAACGACACTTTTTTTGTAATCATACTTTGTATCTTTGAGAATTTCAGATATTTTTTCCTTGAAATTATTGTCAATAATAAATTTTTCATAGGCTTCAGTTGTTACAACAAATCCATATGGGACTCTAAATCCTTCGGCATCTAATAAAGATAAATTCAATGCTTTGTTTCCAACTGATTTAAAATTGTTTTGCTTGATATCAGAAAATTTGAGTAAGAAACCTGACATATAACCCCTTCTTTTTTTAATCGTTTTGTTATTATATTTATATAACTTTGTTTTTTCTAACTTAATTAAAATTTATCCATTATTTATTTCCAATAAAAATAAATAACTGACTCTACTATCCTGTTTATGCATGCTCCAAAAACTACTCTCTGTACGGTATGCAGGGGCCATAAAAAGCTCTGTGGTAGAGAAGTATGTCCAATAATGGAAAAAAAGAGGATTAGGGAGTCTATAGTTCCTCTAATCAATAAGGACATATTTGGAGCATCCCCTTCGGCATTTTTTGTCGGTGACTGGAATTACCCTAAGGTGTTAGTGGGTCCATTAGTCCCTCCCGTTCATGAAGGTACTGAAATATTTGATTTACCTGAAGGTTGGCATGGGAAAGAGCTTGATGAAATAATAAAATTTAGGTCACTTCTTGTTAGATCAAAAGAATTCCTAAAGGTTACAGATGCTAGAAATCCGAAAGGATACTTGGAGAAAAGTCAGGAAATCGTCATGTCAAAAAAACCTGTGGATGTTGAGCTAACGCTAAAAAAGGCTCCTCACTTTGCTCTTGAATTCTCCCAGTTTTCTCCACCAACAGGGCCATCAGGTTTTGTTGAGAGCTTTAATATAGCTGAAAATCCTAAAGTTCCGAGAGTAGTTGATAAGATTCATTCTGATGACATTAAGGCATCTAAAGGAATATCCCTGCTCTATGATAAAGATATACCTGTTTCTCACATCTCAAAACTATTGTCTGCTGGTCTTCTAGGGGAACAAAAAAATAGAAAACTTGTTCCAACAAGATGGAGTATCACAGCAACAGATGATTCACTTTCAAAGTTTCATCTGAAAAAAGTAAAAGGTCTTCCAGAAATAAATAGATTTGAGGTGTATCATGATGAAGACGTTGGAAACAGGTTTGTAGTCATTTTATTTCCCTCTATGTGGTGCTATGAATTTCTCGAGTGTTGGCTGCCCGGGTCATTGTTCTTAGAGAGCTCACTTTCTCCAAATGTGATCTCAGATTACGAACTATTTGATGGTAGAAAAGAATATGCATCACTTACTGCAGGCGCATATTATGCTGCTAGATTTTCAGTGACTGAGCATCTGTTTGGGGAAGGTAGGCAGGCAGGGGCATTGGTCTTCATGGAGGTACACCCTGCATATCACACACCTGTTGGTGTATGGAGGGTACGAGAAATTACTAGAACAGCGTTGGAAAAAAAGCCTGATTCTTTTGATACAGAAGAAGAGGCGCTAAAAAAAGCGTCAGAGATTCTATCTCTTCCTTTTGAGAAATACAGAGAAAAGAGCAAAATATTAGGATTTAAGCACAGGCAGAAAACTTTACTTGACTGGATTGCTTCATGAGAAAGGCTTTTATCCTTTTTAATCGCTGATATTCTAGGTGCTTTTATGGATATTAGAGACTTTATTTCTCATGAAAAAGATATTATTAAAGTCGATAGAGATTTAGAAAAATATGAGATGGCAAAAATCGTTCATGAGAATCCAACTAAAATATTACAGTTTAAGGATAAGGGTTTTGACGTTTTTTGTAATATTTGGTCTACAAGGGATCGCGTGGCAAAATATCTTAAACTGGACAAATCAAAACTTCTTTTTTCACTGAAAGATGCTATGGATAAACCAACGCCCTACAAAATTGTTGACAAAGCCGCATTTCTTGACAATGAAATTAAGAATTTTGACCTCAGAAATATTCCAATTCAATATCACTATCCCAAGGATGGCGGCCCGTATGTTACATCGGGCGTCGTTTTTGTAAAAGATGAAAAGGGCAACAGAAATATGTCTTTTCACAGGATGATGGTCACAGGGAAAGATACATTTACAATAAGGATAGTTCCAAGGCATCTTTTTGCCATGTACAATGAGGCCAAGACAAAAGGAAAGGATTTAGAGATTGTCCTAGTGATTGGATTGCCTCCATACGTTCTATTGCCTGCCGCGATGTCCATATCATATGGCATAAATGAACTTGAAATTGCAAATACTTTAAAGAGAATGGGCATTGGAAGTGAGCTTACTGCTTATAGATTTTCTAACGGGATAGATATCCCAACATCTTCTCAGTTTGTTTTTTGCGGGAAGATTACTCTAGAAGAAGGAGACGAAGGCCCGTTTGTGGATATTACAGGCACCTATGATTTTGTTAGAAAGCAGCCTATTGTAAAAATAGAAAAAGTTTATCAAAATAAAAATGCATTTTTCCATGCACTTATGCCTGGCGGATATGAGCATTTTCTTTTGATGGGCATGCCAAGAGAGCCTATAATTTACGAGGGTGTATCAAAAGTTGTCCCAAAGGTCTATGGAGTTAGATTGACCGAAGGTGGAGATTGCTGGCTTCACGGTGTTGTATCAATTAAAAAGCAAAAAGAAGGCGACGGCAAGAATGCCATAATGGCCGCCCTTGGATCTCATCCTTCAATGAAAAGAGTTGTTATAGTTGATGAGGACATTGACATTTATTCTGATACAGACGTAGAATGGGCAATTGCAACAAGATTCCAGGCAGATAAGGATTTATTAGTCGTTAATAATGCCGCAGGATCAAGCCTTGATCCTTCCGTTAAAGGTGATGGCACTTCTGCAAAGATGGGAATTGATGCAACAATGCCTCTAAAGAATAATGAAGGATACAAAAGGGCAATTAATTTTCTTAAAAAATAATTTATTCCTTTTCTCTTATGATAATTAAGATGGCTATCAAAATCAAAGCCCCTCCAATTATTGTACCAGGATTAACAGTTTCTTTTAATATCAAATATGCGAGAATACCTGCCAATACGCCTTCTGATAACACTATAACAGAAGCCTTAGTTGCTATAATATGTTTCAATGCAATGCTGTAAAGTAGGAATGATCCAGCGGTACATAAGAATCCTAATAGAAATAACATAGAAAGTGAGAATGGGGTAAGTATATCTGATCCTGAAAAGAATGGCGACATTAGGATAGTTGCAAAGATGAAAAGCCATAGGGTAGTTGTGAGACCGTCATATTTCTTGCCCAGAGCCCTTATGCTTATAGTATAAAGTGCCCAACCAAATCCCGAAAATGTTGACATGACATTTCCGTAGAAGTTTGTGGTGACGTTTATAGTAGAAATGTCATAATAGAATATAATAAACCCACCTGTAATACCGATCAATACAGCAATAGCTATTTTTTTTGAGGCTTTTTCTTTTAATAATAATGCAGATATAACGAGAACATAAAGAGGTGCCATCTGTTGTAAAAAGACAGTATTTGCAATTGTTGTAGTTTTAAGGCCAACTGTATAGGTGTAAATTGTGAAGGACAGCAATATTGCAGGGACTAAAAGATAAGGCACATCCTTCCACTTTATTTTGATGTTTGATGATTTTTTTGTTAAGATACCATAGACCAATAATACTATTGATGCAAAAAGGAATCTATAGGCAACTATCATTCCAGAATTTACTTCAGGTATCCACCTAACAGGTATGCCTATAATGCTCCATAAAATGACTGCAAAAAAGGTGTAGGATACACCCAGATAATTTTCCTTAGCGTCCATTAAATCAAATCTTTTTATTGCTACTTTTCTTTTTTAGGTATAAGACATATCCTAACAACAATGCTAATATTAAGGACAGATACAATGACCAAGAAGGAATGGATTGTTTAGATGTTCCCTCAAGCCAGGTAAATAGATTTTTTGCAAATTCTTTGTTGTCCTTATCAAGTATTTTTCCATTATCAAAAATAAAGGAACTTCCTATTACTGCGACCTTACCTTTACCTTTTTCTGAAACTGCGGCTACAATGACATTTTCTCCCCCTAGAGGTTCACTTCCAAGGGCAAAGGTATCATTGTCGCCCCTTGCTATTGCGATGGCATTCTCTTTTAGCTCAAGAGAAGCCGGCTTGTACAGTATAATGGAATCTATACCTTCAGTTGTTGGATGCTTTGCTAGATTATGGATTATTGGAGTGCAACTGCATCCTTGTCTGTTTGTAGGGTCATCTGTTCCGTTTTTCATTACTCTGATTCCAAAAGGTTCAAGAAGCGAATTAATAGAATCTCTTGTTGATTGAATCATATCCATTTCATGCGAAGCCAAAACAAGAATACTCCCGCCATTTTCAACAAATTCTGTCAGAGCACTTATTTCGTCACTTTCTAAAGGATTATTTATGTTCCACAAAACAACTATATTTACGCCTCTAAGAGTATCATCTGTAAAAGATGCAGTGCTAACTTTGCTATCGAATCCTAAAGAGGATAGCTCTTGGGCTAGGAACTTTCCTGTCCCTTCTGGATCCCCCCACCAGTTGTCTGTGTCATGATATTTATCAATCAATATAGTTTTTTCTGCCGAAACAAGATTTAAGGACAATAATAAAATCACTACTATGGGAACATATTTTTTCATAAAATTAAATCCAAGATTCAATTTATAAGCATTTTTAATTAGTTTTTTTGCTCTGCTCAGCTTCAAAGAATCTCCTTTGCGCCATGATGCAGTTGTCATAGACAACTTGGATATCGTTGTCCTTACAAAATATTATAGCTTCTTGAGACTCAGAGCCAGGTTGCATCCAAACTTTTGTTATTCCAATTTCTTTACATTCTTTGACTATCTGTTCTGTAATATGTGGGGGCACCACAGTATCGACAACATCAATTTTGACAGGAATCTCAGAAAGTGAATGGTAACATTTATCGCCCTCCACAGTTTCAGCCTTGGGATTAACAGGTATGACTTTGTATCCGGCAGCCCTCAAATCTCTGTAGATTATATTCCCATATTTATCTCTGTTATCTGACGCTCCAACTATTGCTATAACATTTTTCTTGTCAAGAAATTCTTTAAATTCCAGAATATCACATCCTCTTAATTACCTTTTCAATTCTGTCCATCGCTTCAGAAAGGTCGCTCTGAGGGACATCGGCAAATGAAAATCGAACATATCCATCCCAGTCCTTTCCAAATGAAATCCCTGGAACACATAATACCTTTGCCACCTTCAATAAGAACTTTGCAAATCCTAAAGAGTCTATTTTGTAAGAAGAAACATCTGAAAAGGCATAATAAGCTCCTTCAGGAAGATTTGATGGGAGACCAATCTCATTCAATCTCTTTACAACAAAGTCCCTTCTTTTTCTATACTCCTCAGTTGTAGCTTTGACAAAATTCATTGAAGTTTCATCGTTTACAGCTTTTAGTGCTGCGACTTGGATGAAGTCGGGAGCACTTACAACTAAGCTGTTGTGTATAGGCAGAATATTATTGATTATGTCCTGCGTGGAATGCATGTAGCCTATCCTCCAACCCGTCATTGAATAAGCTTTTGAAAATCCAGAAAGTGTTATGATATTATCCTTTCCATATTTTGCAATGCTTTCATGCTTCTTTTCAAAAACAATGTAATCATAAATTTCATCTGAAATTACAAGAAAATCTTGATTCACAGCCATATTTTGAAGCTTCTTCAACTGCATCCCATCATAGATTTTTCCTGTAGGGTTGTTTGGCACATTAATAAGCAATGCTTTTGTTCTTTCATCGATTGAATCTTCTATAGCCCCCATATCGAGCGAGAAGTCACCTTCTTTACAAGGAACTTCAATAACATCTGCCCCTACAAACTCCGACATTATCCTAAAAAATGGATGTGAGGGCGTGGGAATTATTACTTTATCTCCTTTTTCTAAATAACTTAGCAGAGATATTGATATTCCTTCACTTACTCCAACAGTTACAAGGACCTCTTCAGGTGTGGCATCAATTTTATTGTAGTCTCTCATCTTGTTTGCCAGAGCAACTCTCAACTCTTCAATTCCACGAGAAAGGGTGTATTTTGTATGGCCCTCATCAAGAGCCTTCTTTGCAGCGTTAATAACTGGCAAGGGTGTCTTAAAGACGGGTTTTCCCTGCCCCATGTTTATAAGACCTTCTACTTTTTTAGCAAGTTCATTCATTTCTTCAATGCCTGATAATTTTATCTTTGAGACTCCAGATGCAACTTTTACCATACCTGTTACTTAGTAAAAATTATATTTAATAATATCGGTATAACCTTAAAAACAAATCATATTTAGTTTTAATCATGATAGCAAGTATTATTGGCGCTACAGGCTATACAGGCGGAGAAGTTTTGAGACTTCTTCTGAATCACAATAAAGTTGAAATTGGAACGCTGACATCTGAAAGCTATGCCGGAAAAAAAGTTTCTGATGTCCATCCAAATCTCACTGGATTAGTTGACCAGAATTATGTGGCTTTGGACATGAACAAGATAATAGATGAATCCGATATTATTTTTGCAGCGCTGCCGCATGGTGCATCAAATGAGATTATCTCAAAAATTTACAAAGCAAATGAAAATGTTAACCTGATAGATTTAAGCGGCGATTTTAGATTCGATGATCTAGGTATCTATGAAGAATGGTATAAAATAAAACACACAGATCCAGAGCTTAATAAAAAAGCAGTCTTTGGATTGCCTGAGTTATATAAGGAGAAGATAAAAAAGGCCAAGCTCATAGCAAATCCAGGATGTTATCCTACAAGTGCAATTCTTGGCTCAGCACCTCTTCTGAAAAATAAACTTGTTAAGACAGATGTAATTGTTGACTCAAAGTCGGGAGTTTCAGGGGCTGGGAAAAAGCTCACCGCTAATACTCATTTTCCAGAAGCCAATGAAAATTTTTCAGCATACGGAATAGCTACCCATAGACACTCTCCAGAAATTCAACAGGAAATGGAAAAACTTTTTGGGAATAAGGTAAATCTATCTTTTACTCCCCATCTAGTCCCGATTAACAGAGGGATATTGACTACAATTTATATGACTTTCAATAATTTTATGGAAACAAAAGACGTGATTGGTCTTTATCGTGAATTCTATAATGACTGCCCATTTGTTAGAGTTTTAGATGAAGGCAAATTCCCACAGACCAAAGCAGTTGCAGGCTCTAATTATTGTGACATAGGAATAAAATCAGATAAGAGAACAGGAAGGGTAATAGCAATTTCTGCAATTGACAATCTTGTCAAGGGAGCTTCAGGGCAAGCTGTACAGAACATGAATCTTATGATGGGTTTTGATGAGAAAGAGGGCCTAAAAGTTGTACCTTTATATCCGTGAGGCGATTAAATGTTTGAAGATCTCTATAATAATCTTGAAGATATTAAAGAACTGAAGGATAAATTGATTGTGATAAAATACGGCGGCCATGCAATGAAGGACGAAGAGCTAAAAATGGCTTTTGCTAAAGATATTTCTTTGATTAAATCTCTTGGAGCTTCCCTTGTTGTAGTTCATGGAGGAGGCCCTGAAATAACAGCAATGCTCGATAAACTTGGAATTAAATCAGATTTCTATAAAGGCCTTAGGATAACTGAAAAGGACGCCATGAAAGTTGTTGAGATGGTTCTGCACGGCTCTGTGAATCGGGAACTTGTTTCTCTTATTAATAACGAGGGCGAATTTGCAGTTGGACTTTCAGGAAGGGACGGCAGCATAGTGCAGGCAAATAAAAAATTTGTTGACGGAGTTGATCTAGGCTTTGTTGGTGAAGTTAATTTTGTAAACACTTGGCTTTTGTGGACTCTCATAGACGAAGGATATATACCAGTCATTTCTCCAATAGGAGAAGGTGAGAACGGAGGATATAATGTCAATGCAGATGAATTTGCCTACTCAATTGCGGCAGCGATGGGCGCTGAAAAGCTATTGCTAATTACAGATGTAGACGGTATATATCTTGACCCAAATGACCCATCAACTAGAGTTCCTCTTTTAAATGAATCAGATGCTAACACCATGATTGAAAATGGGAAGATATCAGGAGGGATGATCCCAAAAGTTCTTTCATCGATTTCTGCCTTAAAGGAGGGAGTGGGAGAAGTACACGTGATAAATGGAAAATCAAAGCACGTAATCCTTCAAGCATTAATAAATGCTGAAAGCTGTGGGACAAGACTCACATTATGATTTGTCTTCAAGACTAATAGACTCAATTACTAGAACGCCATTAATTTTTTCTATTATTTTTCTTGATTTTTCTACAATAAGCTTCTTTTTGAATATCGGAGCGTCTGTTACAAAAGTTTCATACTCGCCGCCCTCACCAGCTATGTGCACCCCATATCTTTTATTTAAGATTGTTAATTTCTCTAATATTTTTTCATCAATTACTTTGCCAAGAAAAGATTCATCAAGGCCGAGGGCAGATACTGAAACTATAATGACTTCAAAGTTATTTTTGATTAAGGATTCCATATATCCTTTAGTATCTGTATTCCATAAGGGGGCATAGTGAAGTATTCCGTAATGGTCAGCAATTTTTTGTATTCTTTCTCTCTGGTAATTTGACTCTATTGCACCTGTTATCACACCATCTATTTCTTTTTTTTTTACAAACTCACCAATTATATTATGCAATTCTTCAACTTCCTTTTCCTTTTCACCTTTGACTGATTTTTTAACTAAAGGAATTCCCATAGCTTCGGCCTGAAAAGAAGTAAAAGAGATATTGGGGACATGAAACATGTATGAATCATCTCGTTCTGACTCTAAAGAGAGCAGACAAACAACTTCGTGACCTTCTCTTATAGCAAGATATATGGCATAAAGAGAGTCTTTTCCGCCCGAAAATAGGGATAACATTCTCATAATTCAACTAAACTCAAAAAATTTAAATACTTTCTGTCAATCTAAGAGTTATGAAAAAGATTTTTGCGTCCTGTATTTTTGGGATTATAATTCTATCTATCTTCTCACCTCTAATTTTCGCTGAAAATGAGAATATTTTGTTTTATGGAAAAAGCCTTGGGAAGATTGAAGATTCGATTAAAGTTAGTTATAACATCACTAAAACTCAAGAGCTTCCTCAAAATCTTTCCCAATACAAGACTATTACGATAATAACTCCCGAGAGGGGCATCTCACCTGAAGAAGTAACTAGGATACTTACCTTCGTGGACAATGGCGGGGCATTATTGATACTAGCTGATGATTTTACTGAGGCAGGTTCGATATCCCAGATCAATCGTCTTTTAGCATCTTTGAACATTGAGGTGAATGTAGATCGAGTATATGATGACACAAGTTTTTCTAATTATAATCAAAATGTTTTGGTGGAAGGTGACGATAACTATGCCCCTTCAAAAGGTGTATCTAGACTTCTTTATGTTAGCGGCTCAAGTATCAAAGGAAACTTTGATCGAGAGTTAAAAAGTAACATCACTTCATATTCAAAAAATTATGACGGATTTGAAACTTATAGAATGGGGCAAAGGCCGCCTGTTTCGGGATTTCTCAAGTACGGAAACGGTATGATTATAATCGTTGGGGATACATCTCTTTTCCAAGATAAGTATGTAGTCCAGGAAGACAACGCTCTTTTTGTCATGAATCTATTTGACTTTGCATTGGGAAATTCAAACGCGATAGATCAGAGGATTCAATACAAAGAAAATTATGATCAAGAGGCTATTTCATTTTTACCATATTTTGATTCCATGAAGAATAGAGGATTTTCTGAAATTAAATCCAATGAAACTAATAGTATTACTTCCTTAATCCAGAAAGCTCAGAGTAGCTATTCTTTTGGGCTTTACAGAGAAGCATATACTTCTATCTCTCAGGCAAATAATCTTTTGGAAACTCAAATGAATTCTATCAATGATGATTTTAATGAAAAACTTCAGAAGGCAAAGAACTTGGAGAGTGAGGCAAGAAGTAAAGGGGTAGCAGTAGCTGATGAAGCATTATTCAACGAGGGAGTTTATTATACAAATCAGGCCGAAAAGGAAATTAGTCTTACAAAGAGAGTTGAGCTTATTGATAAGGCCATTGAAATACTTGATAAATTTGGCCAGGGCGATATGCAAAGAGCTAAGATAGAAATAGATACAGCCGATAGTAGATTAAAGGAAGCAAAAAAGACTTTATTTTATGAAAATGATGTTCAAAAAGCAGATGAACTCTTAACTGATGCAAGAAAGCTTTTCAATCGAGGGAACTACTCTGACGCCCTTTCAACAGCCGCGGAATCACAAAAATACTCGGAAAGAGCCATAGAAAAATACAATATATTTAAAATCATACTCGGTCTTGGTCTTCTATTGGTTGCGTTGCTGCTTATGATTATCACAAAGAGGATTTTAGCATGGAAAGCACAAAAGGAAAAATAACTTCTTTTTACAAAAATGAAGTTTTCTCAACAATAAAAGAAAATGAAGCATTGGTATTTATATCTCTAGGATTATTCCTTCTAGGGTCTTTTTCTGGATTCTATTTATTTAAAGTTATTTTGAGTAACAATCCTGAAGTAATTGACATCTTTTTAAAGGAATTTCAGGACACGCTTGGGCCATTAAAGGAGATGACCTCCCTTGAATTATTTTTGACTATATTTTATATTAACACAAGAACATCCTTTTTGATAATGTTGCTTGGAGTTTTTGTTGGATTGTTTCCATTTATCTCGCTATGGATGAACGGAACAATATTAGGCCTCTTTTATGGCAAATTTATGGCAGAAGGCGGAAATACTTTAGTCTTTTTAATGGGAATACTGCCACACGGGGTGATCGAAATTCCGGCCATTGTAATAGCCGCGTCCCAGGGATTTAGGATTGGAAAAGAGATTATTTCTCCGCCAGTAGGCAAATCAAGATCTGAAGCTCTTAGATATAACATAAGGAGAGGACTAAAACTATTTGCGATAATAATCCCTCTGTTACTAGTTGCTGCTTTAATTGAGGTATACATCTCTGCATACCTCTTCAATGCAAATCTATGAGTTAGTCGTTATATTTATAAAAGATTAACTTTTTTGACTTTAAGCGCAAGGTGGATAAAATGGACATAAATTCTTTATTCTCACAAACTTACTTTGATAATACGATTGTTTCTTACTTAATTTTCTTTTTAATTACTGCAGGTTTTGTAATTGTTGGAAAGATATTATATTATTTTTCAAAGACTATCCTAAGAAAATTTACAAAGAAAACACAAACTAAATTTGATGATATCTTGATCGATATGGTAGAGGAACCGCTCCTTATATTTATCGTAATTTTAGGATTGAGAGTAGGGTGGGGATTTTTATCATTTCCTAATTACCCCATGATTCCCACATACTATGGCCATATCCTTTACATGATTATAACTTTAAACGTTGCTTGGTTTATATCAAGATTTTTAGATTCTTTGATTGAGAACTATCTTCTCCCTCTTACGCAAAAAACTAAAACTGATTTAGACGACCATCTCTTGCCGATAATTAGGAAAGTTATCAGCGTAATAGTATTTGGAATAGCAATTATAACAATATTGGACGAATTTGGAATTGAAATTGGTCCGATGCTTGCTGGTTTAGGAATTGGAGGGCTTGCATTTGCTCTTGCATCAAAAGATCTTATAAGCAATTTATTTGGGTCAACTACAGTATTACTTGATAAACCTTTTTCGCTAGGAGATTGGGTAAAAATTGGAGATTACGAAGGATTTGTAAGAGAAATTGGTATAAGAACAACACAAATTGAAACTTTTGAAGGTTCATTTATTTATATTCCAAACTCTAAATTCACTCAAAGTGAAGTAGAAAATATTTCTAGACGCTGGGCAAGAAGAATGAAAATGACAATTGGACTTACTTATAATATGAACTCTGAGAAAATTAAAAAAGCTAAAGAACTTATACAAGAAGCCATTGTTTCAGAAGAAGGTACATCAAAAGAGAAGATTATGATTAATTTCACAGAATTTGGTGATTTTTCTAAAAATATAATGGTAATATACTGGGTTACAGACACTTCAAATTATTTCAACATAGTTGATAGCATCAATTTTAAGATAATGGAATCATTTGAAACTCATAAAATTGAATTCGCCTTCCCAACACAAACAATTGAATTAGTCAAATAATTTATTAGATTTATAATAAATATTCATGAAAATAGACGGAAATTCTTTTAAAGGACTAAATCGATTTCTTTTCATGGATGACAGAGAAGAAAACTACCGACAAGAGGAAGAATATCAGAGTGCCGGTGCTGAAAAACCTTTTGACATTGTTCACAATAATATAGGTGAAACAGTGAGTCTAGTTCTAAAGGACGGCAGAAAAATAGATGGAACCTTAGCAGGTTACGACTTAGAGCTTAATCTAGTAATGGAAAATGTCAAAATCTTCCGTGGCGAAGATTTTAAAGAAAAGGGTTTAATAATAATCAGAAGGAACAATATTCTTGCAATTGGGGACCATATTTTAACTTGATTATATATTTTCTTTTAGGAATATCCCATTGTACAAAGATCCGTCTGTCAATGTTCTCATGAATACTAGTTGCAAAACCCGTGCATCCTTAAAAATTTTTATGCCATTCTCATTATATACTGAAAGTAAAGACTCACTTCTTCCGCTATAACCTCTATCCCAAACAGCAGTTCCAACATTTGCACCACATCTTAAGAGAGTTGAGCGTGGCCTTCCCAGAGCCACTATATTTGGCGGAATATTGACAATTTCATTGTACACTATCTTGTAAGAGCCTTTTTCAAGAAAAACATAATCATCTACAAAATCTATTTTCTCTGTTTCAGAAAGCTTTCTTTTTTCATTGCTGAAATCTACAGCTCCACCAGAAACAATATTATGCACCTCTCTAACAGTCATATCAAATCCGTTTGGAGTAATCTGGGTGTCTAAATCTATATAATTCTGAACAAGATTATTTTTTGATACAAGGCTCCTTATTTCATTTCCTGTAAGAACACAACTTTCCATAACTATAATTAATTGAAAACCTTTTATGTATTTTGGATTAATGACTCATGTGGAAGATCAAAAAATAAAAGAACTTAGAGAAAAACTAATCACTAAGATACCTGAGTTTGATGTAAAAAGAATAATGAAGAGTTACGAGCAACTTGGGGATATTATAATTCTATCAATTCCAGAAGAGTATAAAGGATTTACAGATTTCATAGGAAATAGTTTTTATAAGAGCTTCGAATGCCAAACTGTCATGGAAAAGGGGTATGTATCCGGAGAGTATAGAATTCCTTACTACAATAAGATCATTGGAGATGGATTTGTTACAATTCATAAAGAAAATGGAATACTCTATAAAATTGATCTATCTAAAGTTATGTTTTCAGCAGGCAATATATCTGAGCGTATCAGGATGGCACATGTATCCTCCCCTGAAGAAGTGATAATTGACATGTTCTCAGGAATTGGCTATTTCACATTACCTCTAGCAAAATATGGGAAATCTAGAGTGTGGGCATTAGAAAAAAATCCCGATAGTTTTGATATTCTCTTAGAAAATATCCGCTTGAATAAACTCTTGGGTAGGGTTACTCCAATTAATACTGACTGCCTAGATTTTAATCCAGAATTCAAAGCAGATAGAATAATAATGGGTTATTTCTCAGACGATGAGAAATTTTTATTAAAGGCATTAGATATGGTAAAGGACGGCGGTATAATCCATTACCATAATACTATACATGAAAAATCTGAACTGTCTATTAAAGAAAATATTCAAACTATTCTGTCTAAAAAAGGAAAAAAGTTAGAGCCAATTTATTACAGGAAAATTAAGAAGTATTCTCCCGGCATATGGCACATTGTTTTTGATTTCAAGATAAACTAATACATTTTTCTTCGCTTGAGATCGTCAAAGGCACCAGAATAAGTCTGTCTTTCTTGGGCAACTCTGGCCTTTTTTATCATTTCAAGAATTATTCTCTTCTCTTTTTTTATTTTTCTCTCTCTGGCATCTATGTATAATAATACTAAACCAAGAATAAAAATTGTGACAATAATCGTTGAAAGCGTCAGAAGCATTGTTGGATTATCAATTAAACTGAAGTATATGGAAAAATAACCACCTAACATTAATCCTAGGCCTATTATTGATAACCCAATTATCCTTTTTATCATTAAGAATCTCCGATTATATTTCTATCTTCTTTTAAGTTTTTATAATTTATGGTAAAAATAGATATATATTTTTAAACTAAAATTTGATTAATCAACGCTTTATTTTTCCGATAACTATTTTAAAGACATGATATCCATATAGATTGTGTGTAAACATTCAGATTACGAAATCCTTAAAAAAAGGGGAAGGCAAGAACTTAGAAAATGTAATGTATGCGGCGAAATATTTCAAACTGTCATTGATAAAGAAATCTTAATTAAAGTCAATGCTGTAGTTTCCTACTTTGAGGAATCAAAAAAGATGCTATTTTTTGCGCCAGAAAATAAAATATTTGAAGTTGGAGAATTAATAGAAATCAATCAGAAGAAATATTTTGTTAATCATATTGATGGTAAAAGAAAAACTGATTCTGCACTTGCCAAAGACATTAACACACTATACATCATACCAGAGAATATTCCGGCCGTACTTAAAATTACTTTAAGAACGAGAGACGGCCATCTTTCACTCAGGGCCTTTGCGGATAGAGATGAAATATTTTCTAAAGGTGACAACATTACTATCAATCAGCACGATATGATAATTGAAAAAATATTGGCTCTAAATGGGTATGAGCCTTCAGCAAAAGCTTTTGATATAAGAAGAATATACTGTTCACAGTCCTCTAAAAGCGGAAGGAGTTTTGATGAACCTAAGTGACGAATCAAGAGTTAAAATGGTTTCTTATCTAGAAAAAATTAATTATGTAAAAAGTGAGTCTGTAAAAAATGCTTTTTTAAAAGTTGATAGAAAAAACTTTGTTCTTGAACACTTAAAAGACGAGGCATACAAGGACACACCACTTTCTATTAATTGGGGCCAGACCATTTCTGCACCTTCAATGATAGCGCTCATGCTTGAAGTTTCCGATCTAAAACCTGGGATTAAAACTTTAGAGATTGGGGCAGGCTCAGGGTACAACGCCGCATTAATTGCTGAGATATGTGGGGAAGAAAACGTTATTACAATAGAAAGAATCCCTGAAGTCTTTGTCTTTGGATTAGAGAATCTAAAAAGAGCCTGCTATAAAGTCAGGGTGATTCTTGGGGATGGCACAAAAGGATATGAAGAAGAAGCGCCATATGATAGGATAATTGCGACTGCAGCAGCACCAGAAATTCCAAAAAGTTGGAAAGATCAATTAAAAGAGGGGGGCATGATAATAGCTCCAGTAGGTAAAGAGAGATATTATCAGGAACTTCTAGTATTAAAAAAGAATAGCGATGGGTCTTTCGATACTAAGAAATATGGCGGATGCATATTTGTTCCTCTGGTAGGAGAGGAAGGGTGGAAAGAATAATGAGATTCACTGAGTATGGCACTATTAAGAAAAAAGCCCACAATAGATTCGCCTTAATATACCCCGATGTGTATCGTGCTGGGAATTCCAACTTGGGACTCCACTATGTCTATAATATAATTAATGAGAAGGATGGATTTTTAATAGAAAGATTTTTCTCAGACTTTGAAAGGTCGATAGAAACCCAAGATATGTTAAAAAATTTCAAAGCATTATTATTCTCATTAAATTATGAATACGGTATAATTAATCTACTTAGAATTTTGAAAAAGAACAATATTCCGCTATTGCGAAAAGACAGAAAAGATCACCTAGTCATAACAGGCGGACCACTTAATGTGAATCCTTTCATATTAGATGATGTTTTTGACATTGCATTCATTGGTGATGCTGAAAGGTCTTTAGTTGAGTTTTTAGATATTTATCTGAGCCTTGAGAATCCTAAAAAACAGATAGAAGAATTTGGTAAAATAGAAGGGCTTTACATACCAGAGATCCATAAGGAAAACAGGATCAAAAGAAGAATAGAAAAGCTTGAGTATCACCCACTTTATGAGCCAATCCAATGGGGGGACTTTGAGGAATCGTTTAATAAAACATTTCTTTTGGAAGTATCAAGAGGATGCAGAAACAGATGCTCTTTCTGCCTTACAGGCAATGCTCTAGGCCCATATCGCGAGAGAAGCAAAGAAGAGTTAATCAAAATCGTAAAAGAGGGACAAAAGAGAACTAAGTTTGAGAGGATTGCTTTGATAGGCTCAGATATGCCTTCATCTCTTGATGAAATTATAAAAAGTTTAAGTGAACTTGGGTTTCAGATTTCTCTGCCTTCCTTAAAGCTTAGAGACATTAATGAGAAAACTATCCCTTTGCTTGGGCAAGAAACTATTACTTTAGCTCCAGAATCCTCTGAGCAGATGAGGGCGAAAATAGGAAAATTCTACAAAGACGAAGAGTTCTTTGAAAAAATTAATTTGATAAAAAAATACTCTAAATCTGTAAAACTTTACTTTATTTTCGGGCTCCCCGGGGAAGAACAAAAAGATTTAGATGAGATTATAAATTTTATTAAACAATCGAGAAAGATAATAAGGACAAAATCATCATTCAATCCATTTGTCCCAAAGCCACACACACCTTTTGAGGATCACATATTTGATTTTGCCGAATTAAAGGAGAAGATGAAATACATTAATGCAAATATAAAAGATGTTAAGATAGAAGACTTAAAGAGCGCATTTATCCAGTATGCTATTTCCGTTGGAGGAAGAGACGTCGGCAGATTTATTATAGAAGCAGTTGAAAATGATAGCAATATCACTTACTCCTCATTTAAAAAAGGCATTGAGAAAAATGAGATAGAAGTTCCATCTAAAGAAAAGGAGTGGAAGAGAATTGAAGTATCAGTTTGATTTAGAGCCACTTTTAAAAAAGTTAAAAACAATAGGGGTAAAAAGAGTAGGATTAGTCTTGCCCGAAGGCTTGAAGATATATGCTGACTATATCTCTAGTGAACTAAAAAAACAAGGATATGAAGTAATAATTTCGGGAAATTTTAACTATGGAGCGTGTGATGTTCCTGATCCTAGCTTTGATGATATATGTGACTGCTTGATTAATTTCGGCCATGCTCCCCTGCCAGTTGAAAGTAGTATACCCATGGTATTTGTAGAAGTTGATTTTATTTTCCCATATATGGAAATCTTAAGAGATAACATTGATTTGCTTAAGGGGGAAGGGAAAAGAGCAGGGCTTGTATCAACTGTAAACTATGTTAAGGAACTCCCAAAAGTAAAAAAATATCTAGAAACTGAAGGATTTGAAGTGTTCATCGGAAAAGGGGATAACAGAGTTGCATATGCTGGCCAGGTATTAGGGTGTGACTTCTCATCTGCTTCCAGTGTTTCTGACAAAGTTGACTTTTTTATTTTTGTAGGGGAAGGAAGATTTCACCCATTAGGTGTTGCAATATCGACTGAGAAGAAGGTCTTTGCTTTTGATTGCGATGGAATTTATTCTTTAAATGACTACAAGGATAAGATCCTAAAGGAAAGATTTGGGGCAATCTTTAGAGCCAAGGATTCTAAGAAGTTTGGAGTAATAGTTTCATCGAAAAAGGGACAAAAGAGATTGACTCTAGCAAAAATACTAAAGAGAAAGATAGAAGATTCTGGCTTTTTTGCCGATATTATTTTGATGGATGAAGTTACACCTGATAAGCTCTATGGATTTGATTATGATAGTTTTGTTGTCTGCGCATGCCCAAGAATTGGAATTGACGATGCAAAGAGGTACAAAAAACCTTTATTGACACCAAAAGAGCTGGAGATTGTGCTTGATGGAAAAGAAGATTATGTTATGGATGAAATAGATCAAGATGATTTTTAGTTTATTGACGGCATTGTCAACGGTATTAACGAAAAGTTTTAAATAAGATTAACTGGAATTTTACACTAAGGTGTAACTATGAATAAGAGATATATTTCTTTAAGTATAATATTAATATTAACTATTGGCACGTTGCCAGCTCTTTTTGGGCAAACTGTGGCTAATGATTGTTATCAAATAAAATTAATTCAATCTGATACTAAAATATTGAATAGTCAAGATAATCCAGTTAGGTATGATATCCCAACTGTTTACTACGATTGTTACTATTCTTTGTTCATAGAAGGTAATATAGGATGTGCTGAATGTAATCCTACATGGGAACTTGCTATTATATTTAAAGACTTACCTCAAGAGTTATCTGCATTCCTAGATGAATATTATGATTTAGAAAATAATGAGATCATATGGACTTTTGATGAATGCGGTTCTGTTGAGGAGAAAATAGAAGATTTTCCTGGGACTTTATTATATTTTGTAGATTACATTGAAGTTAGGAATACGGGCACTTGCACAATGGAATACTCCTGGGAACTTTTTGCAAAATGCCCATGTGAGAAAGGAAAGCAAGCACTTTATCCAAAGGTTGACATTGAAGGATTTGCAGTAAGTGGCGGAGCAACAATAATAAAGGACGGGAAGATTGTTTCAGCCTTTAATATTGCACCTGGAGTGCAGCAAACAATGATTCAAGTAGAAAATAGAGGATTCTTCACACAAAATAATGTCAAGGTAAAGGTCATGGGATTACCAGAAGGTGTAACTATGTCCATAACACCAGACACTCAAAAGATAAAAGCACACAATCTTGGAACTTACCAAGCCACTTTTGAAGTTGGACCAAATGTTCCTTCCGGTACATACAAGATTACTATGATGGCATATTCTGACAACGGAGTGTTTGACACGATACAGGTCGATCTTATAGTACCTTAAACTAATTTTATTTTTTAAATTCTATTTTTTTCTATCAGAAACACTTATAAAGAGATTTTAGCCC
>JAHKLW010000068.1 GCA_020854815.1 Methanofastidiosum sp.
AGAAATGTAAATTTTTCTCTTTTAAGTTCTATAGATATTCTAACCTTTGGCTTCCCTTGTAATGATTTTAGTGTTGTAGGAACCCAGAAAGGAATCGAAGGAGTTTTTGGACCTCTTTATTCATACGGAGTAAAAGCACTTCATTTTTTTAAGCCAAAATGTTTTCTAGCAGAAAATGTTAGCGGTTTACGAAATGCTAATGATGGTAAAACCTTCAAGTTAATTTTAAGAGAGTTATTTGAAGCGGGATATAATATATATCCGCATCTTTATAAGTTCGAAGAATATGGAATTCCACAAAGAAGACATAGAATTATCATAATAGGAATAAGAGAAGATTTAGATTTAGAGTATTATATACCCATGCCCACGTTTAAAACAAAAACATGTAGAGAAGCAATAGAAATACCTCCAATTACATGTAATTTTCCAAACCATGTCTTTACAAAACAAACAAAAAAAGTAATTGAAAGATTAAAATACATTAAGCCTGGTGAAAATGTTTTTACTGCCAATATTCCAAAACATCTTCAATTAAATATAAAAGGTGCAAAAATAAGCCAAATTTACAAAAGGTTAGAACCTGACAAACCAGCATATACGGTTACAGGAAGTGGAGGAGGAGGCACACATATATATCATTGGAGGGAAAATAGAGCTTTAACAAATAGAGAGAGAGCCCGCCTTCAAACATTTCCTGATAATTTCATTTTTTATGGACTTAAAGAAAGTGTAAGAAAACAAATTGGGATGGCAGTTCCTCCATATGCTTCAAAAATAATTTTAGAATCAATATTGAAGTGTTTTGCTGGAATTCCTTATGAACATGTTGAAAACAATATTAAATTTGAAGAAAGGTGTATTAGATAGCAAATTAATGATTAACGACCAATTATTTGAAAAAGTTCTGATTGAACCAATTAAAAACGGAGCAGATAAACTATTAATAGTTTCTGGATTTGCATCTCCAGCAATGGTTTTACATCATTTCGAGGAAGTTAAAAGGATTGACAAAAAGATTGAAGTTCATCTTATTGCAGGAATGTATATTAAAGAAGGCCTGCCAAAAAGCACTCATATAGGCTTTACTAAGCTATTGACAGAAGATTATAGTCCGTTCTTTAAATGCAGTTATATATTTCAAAATAAACCTGTTCATTCAAAAGTATATGTATGGCTTAAAGAATGTAATCCTTTTAAATGTTATATAGGGTCTGCTAATTATACACAAAATGCATTTTTTCTCAACAATCGAGAAGTTTTAACTGAAAACAAACCAGTTGAAGGTTTTGATTATTTTAATTCGTTAATTGATGATTCAATTTATTGCAATCATATAGATATTGAAAAATATTTTGTTATTTTTGATGAAAAAAAATATCCAAATTTAAGTAAAAGAAGAACTGATATAATTCAAAACGAAGAAAGCGGTCTTCCTTCTTTAAAAATTAGTCTTTTAACTTCTAGGGAAGAGATTGGTATACATTCTGGATTAAATTGGGGACAAAGAGAAGGTAGAAATCAAAACCAAGCATATATACCTTTAAAAAAAGATGTATATCAAACAGACTTTTTTCCACCACGGAAAATTCACTTTACCGTAAGAACAGATGATGATAAAATTTTGATATGCTCAAGAGCTCAAGATAGTGGAAAAGCTATACATACACCTCACAATAACAGTCTGTTAGGTGAGTATTTCAGATATAGATTAAATTTAGCAAATGGACAGTTTGTGGAAAAAGAAGATTTAGTAAGATATGGAAGAACAGATGTTGATTTTTATAAAATTGATGATGAAAATTATTATATGGACTTTTCTGTTTAATTGCTATGACTGATAACCTCACAGAAGAACAGAGAAAAAAGAATATGCAAAATATTCGTTCTAAAAATACGAAGCCAGAAAAAATCATAATGAAAGAATTAAAACGAAGAAAAATATATTTTGCAAAACATGTAGATAAAATTACTGGGAAGCCTGATATAGTTTTTAGAAGAAAAAAAGTGGCTGTTTTTATTGACTCAGATTTTTGGCATGGCCATCCAGAACGATTTATTATGCCAAAAACTAATACTAAATATTGGAAAAATAAAATCGATAGAAATATAAAAAGAGATAAAGAAGTGACTAAAATTTTAACAGAAAAAAATTGGAAAGTAATACGATTATGGGAATATGATATAAAACATAGTTTAGATATATGTATGAATAAAATATTAAAGGCAATTGATAAGATTTAGCATTATAATGCATATACTTTAAAAAAATTTAGTTATAAAAATAGAAATTTACTAACATGAGAAACTATTAATGATGAATCATAGCATTTTTCTTCAAATTCAACCTTCTGCCTCCTCCCCGTAAACACAAAAACAATCTCACAATCCTTCATACCCTTAAGTTTCTCGTAATTTCCCATATAGTCAGACTTTCCGGTTTCGACTTCAATGATGGTTTTTCTGTTGTCTTTCTGTGCGAATAGGTCAACGGTTTTTCCTTTGCCGATTGGGTGTTCTTTGTTGACCTCGAAGCCTTTGTCCCGGAGCTGGGTTGATATTCTGTCAATCCAGAACTGATGGATAAGCCCGCCGTATCGAAGGGGAACCTGTTTGTAATCTCCACGAAGTCGAAGATATTCTTGTCCCTTTAGTTCTATCTGAAGCAGGGTAACCTTGCCTTTTCGAACCGACACCGGAAGTTGATATATGAACTTGTTTTCAATCAGTTTTTCTTTTATTGAATTACCCTTGTTAACCGACAGGTTCAGCCTTGAATATCTATC